>JBGOWC010000031.1:0-10569 GCA_041478415.1 Terriglobia bacterium | reverse complement strand
GCCGGAGGCTTATCGATTCCGCCGAACTCCGCGAGCGAATAGGCCGCGCCGCCCAGGAAACCATGCGCCGCTACACGTGGGATGTGATCGCACGACGAGTCGAGAGGGTATTTGCCCAAGCGATGGCAACCAATGGCCGCTGATCCCGCAGTACCAGACGTCACAAGTGCCATGCGGCGCGACTGGGACGAGCGCGCCCGCAAGAATGCATTCCATTACATTGCGTCCTGGCGAAAGGAATGGGACCTCGACTCTTTTCTCAAATCCGGTGAGGAGGATTTTCAAAAGCTGGTTGCGCCGGCGCTGGCCCGGTGCGGCTTGCCCGCCAAAGGAAAGCGCATTCTCGAGCTGGGCTGCGGCGCGGGCCGCATGACTCCGAGTTTTGCCCGCCGGTACGAGCGCATCTATGCCTTCGACCTCTCCCGCGAAATGCTTTCGCGCGCGCGCCAAATTCATGTCGCCCAGCAAAATGTTCTCTGGCTTCTCGGCAACGGCGCGGATCTCGGGTGCGTGGCCTCCGATTCGATGGACTTCGTCTTTAGCTATCTCGTCCTCCAGCATCTGCCGGACGAAAGACTCGCCTTCCAATACATCCGCGAAATGCTGCGCATTCTTCGGCCCGGCGGCGCGTTTCTCTTCCAGTTCAACGGAGGTCTCGCGCCGACGATGAACTGGCGCGGACGTTTGGTGTGGGGCCTGGTGGATGCGTTCTGGTCGGCTCGGCTGCGTGGGCTCAGCCGCGCCACGGCATCTTTTTTCGGGATGGATCCCGCCGTGGCCGGGAAGAGCTGGCGTGGTGCATCCATTGCCGCCGGCCGTATCGCAGAGTCTGTGCGCACGGCTGGCGGCGAAGTTCGCGAATTGTCCGGCGAGGAGACGCCGCTGGCCTGGTGCTGCGGCGTGAAGCTGACGGGAAAGGCCTGACGCCGGATGCTCACCCTCGGAATCAATTATTCGCAGATGCACGACTCTTCCGCGTGCATCGTCCGCGATGGCGAGCTGCTCTTCGCCGTGGCCGAGGAACGCCTGAGCCGCGCGAAGCACGATGCGCGCTTTCCGCAACTTGCGATCCGCGCGTGTCTCGACTTCGCCCGCGCCGCCCCCGCCGAGCTCGATGAAGTGTGTTTCGGCTGGCAGGCACCGGGAGCGCTCTATCGCCACGACCTGAAGTGTTACGCGCTCGGCCGCCAGCCGCTCACCTATCTCAATTTGCTTAATTCAACGCGCTACCACCTCAGCATGCGGCACCAGGGTGGCGGTGCCCGGCGATTCGCCCAGCAATTCGGTCCTACGAAAGCGCGAATGCGGTTTGTGGACCATCATCTCGCGCACGCCGTCAGCGCCTACGCATATTCCGGCTTCGGCGATGCCGCCGTCGTCATCATGGACGGCCGCGGCGCTTGGGAGGCGACGTCCATGTGGCACGGCCACGATGGACGCCTCGACCACGTCCTTACAATCCCCTGGCCGAATTCCCTCGGTCTTTTCTACGCCGCCTTCACGGAATACCTCGGCTTTGTTCCTAACAGCGACGAATGGAAAGTCATGGGCCTCGCGCCCTACGGCCGGCCGGGCGTGAATCTGCGCGAATTCATCGTTCCGGAAGCTGCGCCGTACTGGGTGAACACAAAGCGTCTTGCCGAGTCGAGCTCCGGGATCGTGCCGCTCCTCGGTCCGCAACGCGCGCCCGAGAGCGAGATTGACGATCGCCACAAGAACATCGCCTTCGCCGTGCAGGATGCCTGCGAAACGGCGATGCTGACCGTCGTGCGCATGGCGCTGGAGAAAACGCGCTCGCGCAATCTGTGCCTGGCGGGCGGTGTGGCGCTCAATTCCAAAGCCAATGGAAAAATCGCCGCCTCGGGCCTCGTGGACGGCATTTTTGTCCAGCCCGCCGCGTCTGATGATGGCGTGGCCCTCGGCGCGGCGCTGGCTCCCTATATGGAGAATGGCGGCCGCCTGCCGAACCGCGCCATGCGCCACGCGTATCTCGGGCCATCCTTCGACGACGCCGCGATCGAATCCGCTCTGCGCACCTACAAGCTGCGCTACACGCCGACCGACGACCCGGCGAAAACCGCCGCGGAGTTTCTCGCGCAGGGGAAGATTCTCGGTTGGTTTCAGGGACGCATGGAGTTTGGCCCGCGCGCACTCGGCAACCGCTCAATCCTCGCCGACCCGCGCGACCCGGAGATGAACACCAAGGTCAACAACGCCGTGAAATTCCGCGAGTGGTGGCGGCCGTTCGCACCCTCGATGCTGAAAGAGGCGGCCAGCGAGTACATCCACAGCGCCACCGATTCGCCGTTCATGATTTTGACGGCGCAGGTGAAACCGGAAAAACGCGGCGTGATTCCCGCTGTGACGCATGTGGACGGCAGCGCGCGTCCGCAGACGGTCGAAAAAGAGATGAACCCGCTCTACTGGCGGTTAATCGACGAATTCGGCAAACGCACCGGCGTTCCCGTCGTGATGAATACGTCGTTCAACCTCCGTGGAGAAGCCATCGTGCACACGCCGACCGACGCCATACGCACGTTTTTCAGCTCCGGCATGGACGCGCTCGTCATCGGGAGTTTTCTCGTGGAGAAATGAGGGTGCAGCACATCATTGCGCTTCTCGGACGGCGCGATGAGCCGACCGATGCCGTCGAGGAGTATTGCCGTTACCTCGGTGGGGCGCTGCGTCCGCACGGTTTCTCTCTCGAAATCGCTCGCGTTCTGTGGGCCCAGCACGGCTGGTCCCGGGCGCTGCGCGAGCTGCGCGAACAATCCAGGCACCAAGACAGTCAACGGACCGGCGCTTGGGTCCTTCTGCAATACACCGCGCTCGGCTGGTCGCGGCGCGGCTTCCCGCTGGGCGCGTGGCGAGCGCTCCGTGCGTTGCGCGCGGGAATCGGCCATGAAGGCCGAATCGGAGTCGTGTTTCATGACGCGACTCCCTTCAGCGGAACACGCGCAATCGATCGCTTGCGGCGCCGGGCACAACTCTGGACAATGCGCCGGCTTTTTCAAGATGCGGATCGCGCGATCTTCACGCTTCCCACCGAGCGGATTAACTGGCTTCCTGCACGGCAGGATAAAGCAGGTTTTATTCCCGTCGGCGCAAATCTTCCCCGGATCTCTTCTACAAATAATCCGGCTGCAAGGTCAGACGCGCAGCCGGTAGTGGCCGTGTTTGGCGTGACGGGTGGAGAAAACATTCCTCGCGAAGCGCGGGAGATCGCCTCAGCCGTGAATTATGCCGCCGCACGCGTGGGCCAAATCTGCCTTGTCGTTCTTGGGCGGAATTCATTCGAATCTCGCGCTGAGCTCGCAGCCCGCCTCGACGCCTCACGCGTCGAGCTCCAGACCCTCGGCGTCTTGCCTGCGGAAGAAGTAGCGCAAGTTCTTTCCCGTGCAGATGCATTGCTGTTCGTGCGCGGCGCACTATCCACGCGCAGAGGAAGCGCCCTCGCAGGAATCGCCTGCGGCCTGCCCGTTGTCGGATACAGCGGAACAGACACCGCCGCTCCCCTCACCGAGGCTGGCGTCGTACTTGCGAAGGAAGGTGACAGCGCAGGTCTGGCCGCGGCGCTCGAACGCGTGCTCTCCGATGCATCGCTGCGCGCCGCATTGTGCGCGCGCAGCCGCGCCGCTCAAGAAAAGTATTTTTCCTGGGAAGCGATCGCCGCCCAATATGCGGAAGCCCTTCGAAGCGTCGGCTAGGCCGCTGGAGCGCCTACCAGTTTTTTGCCAGCACAGCGACGATTTTAGACAGCGCATCGAGGTCCCGCGTGTCGATCACTTCCCCTGGCGAGTGCGAATAGCGCAGTGGCCAGCCCAGCGGGATGTCCACCGACCCATAACGCACGAACACTGAGCCGTCGTTCCCGCCGCCCGTCACGCCGTACTGCACCGGAATCTTGTTCTCTCGCGCGAGCTTCACCACGCGGTCCACGTAGTTGCGCGGCGTGATGTTTGAATTGTCCACCGCGCGCACAACGAAGCCCTTGCCGATTTCCGCGTCCGCGAACCGCTTCAATTCGAGAGGCGAATCCGAGCTGACAAACGTGTCAATCGCGAAGACGTAGTCCGGCGTGCGCCCTTCCTCCGCCATGCGCTCCGCCGCGGCTGCGGCGCCCTTCAAGCCGACCTCTTCCTCCGTGGACCAGATAAACGTCACATCGCGGCCCGGCAGATCCGGTCCGAGCGCCTTGACGGCTTCGATCAGCGCCGCACAACCCACGCGGTCGTCGAAGCTCCGTCCATTCGCTCGCGTGCCGAGCAGCGGGCGGTACTCCTTCGGAATCGTCACCCAGTCACCCGCCTTGATCCCGAGCTTTTGTGTCTCTTCCGCCGACTGCGTCCCGACGTACACGTGCACCGCCTCGTCCATCGCCCGCGGCCCACGCGGCCATTCGAATCCCGGCTGGTCCCAGCCGTTTGGCAACTCCAGCACCCCGCCGACTTTTCCATCCGTCGTGTGCACCAGCACGACATGCCCGAGGAAATACTCCGTGAATCCTCCGCCCAGCACGTCCACAAGTAGCCGTCCGTCTGGCTCGATGGTTCGCACCTGATAGCCGATTTCATCCATGTGCGCCACAAACACGATGCGTGGCGTCTTCCCGCTCGGTTTCGCGTCGCCCAGATGTAGAATCAAATTCCCCGCTGCATCCGTCTCCGTCTTCGCCCAGTCAGGCAGCAAATCTGCGATGACTATTCGCACCTGCTCTTCGTGCCCGCTTGCCCCGTATGACTCCACCAGCCTGCCGATCGCGTGATGATGAGCGGGCGACTGATCGTGACGGTCAACGTGGTCGATGGAATCTTGATCGGAATCACCGCTGTAGGCTTTTAGGAGATTTCCCAGGAGCGATACGTCTGCATACGCAAGTGTTTCTGCCGCAGTCACCGGCCACATCGTCGCAATCCCGATCTGCGCGAAACGCTGCGGAAATGCGCTGTTCCCCGCGTAGCTCGCAATTCGAGGCGGCGCTGCCACAACAGGGATGAGAGCGACCTGCTTCTTGTCCGCAACCGCCTTCAACTCCAGTGCCAGACTGCCGAGGGCTGCGGCGGGATCGCCGACTCCGAGCAGGACGCCGCTGCCGGGCTTCGGCTGGCCCTCCGTTGCGCTCCCGTTGGATGTTCGGGATGGCATAAGCCTCCCGACGTAAATCATTTCATCTGGATGCAGCTCATTCAGCAGTCGGTCGAGCCCTCGCCCTCCCGTCCATTGCTGCGTGACGAACGCAACGGTCAGAGTGCCCTTGAGCTTTGCGGTATCTATGCGCGGAAGGAGATTGAGGAGCGCCGCGCAGCCAAACCGATCGCCAAGGCCCGGCGCTGCGAATTTGCCCTGGCCCAATTGCTGGAAGAAACGGTTCAGAGCCACAGAATCCAGCAGATCCACCCCCGCCGCACGCACTTCCGCCGCGCTCGCCGCCCCGATATCCACGTACATCTCATCCGGATGATTCATCTTCGGCGCGTTCTTTCGTCCGGGCTGCAAATGCACGGAAAGCCCGGCGAAGACGCCCGACACTTTCCTGCCGCCGCGTGTCATCACCCAGACCGGCTGCGCAAAGTGGAGCGTATCGAATACAGCGTTCGGCGGTTGCTGCGGCAATCGCTGGACACGAAGAAAACCTTCCGGCGTGATTCCGCTGACGACGTACCCTGGTTCGTCCATCGGCGTGACGATCAACCGATGTGGTCCGCCGTTCCCCAGCGTGACGTATACATTTCCGAGATTGTCCGTCTTTGGTGAGAGTCCCTTCAGCCTCTCGCGAATTTTCCCCCCGAGTTCCTGCTCGTAGCCCGAAACGGCGGGTGTCGAGACGAGCCAGCTCAAGTCATTTTCGAGTGACTGGGCCACTGCGGGTCGTGCCGCAAACCCGATCGCGACCATCAATAAGAACGTCCTCGCAAGAATGCGACCCGCGAATTTCTCCGCATAGTGGTCATTTGCAAAGCGCATTAAGAAGAACCTCTTGTTTCTTCTCCGCAAGCGCGGAGAGCGCATCCAGCGAAGAAAAATATCCGCCCAGCGCCGACGCCGCCAGCACCGCAAAGACCCCGGCCGGCAGCCACGGACTCCCGAACCAGCGCCCCGACAGAAACACCACCGAGCACGCGCCCGCGACGACGATTTGCGTTCCGAAGGCGAGGAGCACGGCCATCCCCGACGCGCGTTGATTCCGCATCGAACCAAACTCGAGTTTTCGCGGAAAGTTGAGCGACGACCAGTTCGCGATGATGAGCTGCCCGGCCACGGAAAAGAGAAGGGCCGCCATCGTGGCGGCGAGCATAGGCAGCGACGGCAGACCGATTCGCAAAGCCAGTATGCCGATGGAGAGCAGCAGCTCGAAGGTGATTACGGCCAGCAGTATCAAGTTCTTCCCCACAAAGACATCGCGAAACCGCACCGGCGCGGTGAAGAGAGTTTGCATGCCCCGGCCTTCGTATGCGAAACAGTTGTACGCCGGCGCCACAAGTATGAGCAGGAGATACGCGAGCAAGCCCGGGAAGATGAGCTCGCTGCCGGCGCGACCCGAAGAAACCATTGGATATTTTTTCGCAACCAGCCCAATCTGCGATCCAAACAGGATCACGAGCACGGGCGGCATCACCAGGCTGAGCAGCATGAAGCCGTTGCGCGTGAGGTAGCGGAACTCCTTGCGCACAACCGCTTCCACCTGGGGTGAAAGCCAGCGCAAATGGCTTGATTTTTCCGGCTGTTTCACGGAAGGGATCGCCGTTCGCGGGCTCGACGGCGCCGCGGTTTCGCTGAGTTCCTCGCCGCGGAATTGCGCCGCAAGGCGCTTCCAGAGTAGCGCGCCAAAGATCAGCGCGTAGGCGCCGATGCCAGTTGCATAGAGCACAGCCTTTCCATAGCCGTCGTCCGCGGCCGATTTCAACGCCCAGCCCGCCATCCCCGGCGGAAACACCGCGAACACGGGAATGATTCGCAACAGCCATGGCGCTGCGGCCTTCCCCCAGCTTGCGACCGACGAGGCAGTCAGTTGCACGATCACCATCAGCAAAATGAACAAACCGAAGACGAGCTCGCGTGTGCGCCGCCGCGCAAGCAATCGCTCGAGCCACGAGCCAGTCAGGCGCTCGAGAGTGACGTTGGCCAGGGCAAAAATTCCCGAAATCACGATCATCGCCGGCAGCAAATCCGGCCGCGCAACAGTCACCCCGATCGTCATGGCCAAAAGCCAGCAGAGAGACGCCGCTGCTGAAAAGTCCGCCAGTCCGTACGCCAAGCTGATCACGAAAAATGCGCCGACGCTCAGCGGGAATCGCAGCAAGCCGCGAAACTCAAACTGTTGGCCGAACCCCGCCACAAAGATCGGGAATGCCTGCCAGAAAAGGAAGATCGCCCAGAAGAGCAAGCCCAGCCAATGCGCTCGACCCTGTGAGAGAAACGCGTACGCGCCTGCGCCGATCGCCACGCTCAGCGCAAGCACAAGCAGGGCGGCGAAAAACCCAGCGAAGATCATTCCGATCAGGTCCCACTTCGAGTCTTGCCGCAGCAGGCTGTTTCGCATGATGCGCCAGCGCAGCCGGGCGATCAGGCGGATCTGCGTGCCGACCCCGAAAGGACGCACTAGGTCAGCCACGAGAGCTCCTCGGGCTGGGGTTGCACTGCGCCATCCCGGCCGACGACCGAGAGAAAGATCTGCTCGAGCGTCACCGTGCCACCCTCTCCGCCCGCAATGCCCGATCGCAACTCGGCAAGCGAGCCCTGCGCGACGAGCCGTCCTTTGTGGATAATCGCGACATGGCTGCAGAGCCGCTCGACGATTTCCAGCACATGCGACGTGAGAAAAATCGTCACGCCGTTCTCCGTCATCCGCGCCAGCAAATGTTTCAGCGCGCCGGCGGCGAGCGCGTCCACGCCCTCGAATGGTTCATCGAGGAAGAGGATCTTCGGCCGGTGAATTACCGCCGCCGCAAGAGCAAGTTTTTTCTGCATCCCGTGCGAGTAATCCGCCACCAGTGTTTTCGGCCGGTCCGCGAGCTGCATAAAGTCGAGCAGTTCCGCAGTGCGCTGCGCCGTCGTCCTGCCGTCGAGCCCGTACATGCGGCCGACAAAGTCCAGATATTCCGCGCCGGTGAGCCGCTCGAACAGCCCCATGCCTTCCGGCACCACGCCGATCTGGCGTTTGACTTCCCTGGATTGCGCGGCGAAATCCAGGCCCAGAATCTGCATCCGGCCGGAGCTCGGCGCCAGCAGTCCGGTAAGCATTTTGATCGTCGTGGATTTTCCGGCGCCGTTCGGCCCAAGAAACCCGAAAAATTGCCCCGATTCTACGCGTAGATCAATGCTCTCAACGGCGGTTAGCTCGCCAAATCGGCGCGTGAGTTTCTCGCTGACAATCGCGTCTACCGGCATGCGGAAGGTTCCTCCGGCGCGAAACGAATTTCAAACTTTATCATGGGTGGCGAACACCGCGCGCGGCAGGAGTTGCGCCCGCGCCCCGGCGAAATCGGAGATCGCGGTTATCAATTCGCTTTTGGTGTGTTGGATTCCGCGCCGGCGGGCTGAAGCTCCCGCGATGGAAACGCCGCCAGCACCGCGGGCAGCTCGACGCGGAACGCGGCGCCGCCCTCCTGCCGGTTATAGCAGAGTATTTTCCCGCCGTGTTCCTGCACAATGCCGAAGCAAATACTTAGGCCCAGCCCCGTGCCCTTGCCGACCGGCTTCGTCGTGTAAAAAGGATCGAAGACACGGTGTGGATCTTTGAGGCCGGGTCCGGTATCGGAGAAAAGCACAACCACGTTCGCGCGATCCCGCGTCGTCTTGATCGTCAGCACGCCGCCCGTCGGCTCCATGGCATCAAGAGCGTTGCTAATGATGTTGAAGAAAACCTGCATCAATTGATTTCCGCCGCCGCGCACACCCGGCAGCACGGACTCGAGCTGCAACTCGATGCGCATTGCCGAGGCGCGCTGGTCGAGCTGCCGCAGTTGAACTGCATTTGTGACCACGGTGTTGATGTCAAGCAACGTGCGTTCGGTGGGCACCTGCCGCGCAAAACTGAGCAAGTTGCCGACCAGATTCTTTGTGCGGCGCGCCTGCTCGCGGATTTTCGCGGCTAGGCCGCGCGCTTTTTCGGGAAGTGCCGGATCCTCCGCCAGCAAATCCGAAAAACCCAAAATGGCGGTGAGCGGATTATTGATTTCATGCGCCGCCCCGGCCGCGAGCTGGCCCAGCGAGACGAGCTTCTCCGAGTGCACGAGTTGGGCTTGCAAACGCTGCAGGTTATCGATGGATTCCTCGGAATGCATCAACAGCCGGCTGCGGTCGTTGTCCGCCAGGTGCTGCCGCAGGAAGACCAGAGAGGCCAGCGGCAGAAGCGCTAGGACTGTTGCCAGCAGCCGGAACTCGCGCACCGCCCCCGGAACGTCGCTGAAGCGCAGCGTCCACAGCGCAAAAAGCGGCAGCGACAGCACGGCGATCGTGGCTAGCCGGGCGGCCAGAATGTTTTCACCCCGATGGGCCTCCGACTCGCTGCTCGTGCTGGTCCCCTCCGATGGCAGTTCGAGCGCCTCCCCTTGCCGGTACGCGACCAGGCCGGCCGTGGCCAGCGTTAGGAACGAAGCTACAAGCGGAAGATCGTAGAAGCTTCCCGTGTGATACCGGTGCTCGTCGATCGCGACATTGATCGTCAGCGACGACAGCATGTACAACCCCGATCCGGCCATAAGATACGCATACACTCGGCGCCAGGGGCCCTGCGTCCGCAAACAAAACCATCCGAGCCCGCCAACGATGAGCAGATTCTGGATATTCGTCAAGAGGTTGTAGTTGAAGTTGTAGTCGGCCAGTCTGGGTACCGCGAAGATCCACGGCAGCACGATGTAGGCATAGACGAACGACCACCACATCAGCAGCAGAACGAAATCAAGATATCCGAAGCGCAGCCGAAGTTCGGCGCGCCGCCGGTGTGGTTGCAGCGCCAGCGCGGCCATGAAGGGGATCCCACGCAGAAAGAAGATGACGTCTCCCGGATAGAGCTCTGGCAGGGGTTGGTGCAGATAGACTTCATAATAGGTCCACTGGAATTGTCCGATCATCCAGAGCGTGCAGCCCAGAGCCAGAAGCATCCAGAAAATGTTGCGCCGCCAATGCGGCGTCCCGGCGTTGAGGAGCAAGCCGGCATTTGCCAGAAGCGGCACAACACACTGCATGATGTCGCCGAATGTCGTCAGCGGCTGCCCGGGGCGCATCGTGAGCGCGGCAATCGTGTATGCGCCCAGCAGGGCAACCCAGACACCAACTACCCACCCGTATGTGCGGGTAAAAGACATAGCAAGCTTTTCTTCCATTTTATCTGTCAATGGGGGGAACTACCGCGGCCTCTTCTTTTCTATGGCGTAAAGATAAACGAGCTCCTGCGAATCAGAGCGCGGCCGTGGAGATCTTTGGACTGTGGCGGAGGAGGAGGGATTCGAACCCCCGGGACCCTTTCGGGCCCAACGGTTTTCAAGACCGCCGGTTTCAACCGCTCACCCACTCCTCCAGAAGACAGTTTACCGTTCACATTCAAAAGTTGAAAGCCAAAGGCGGGTG
>JBGOWC010000035.1:0-10432 GCA_041478415.1 Terriglobia bacterium | reverse complement strand
TGATTGAGCGCGACGTCGCGCACGAAGGCGCGGTTGATTTCGTCGTCGCGCATGCGGCGGTGCAGCCAGCGCAGAAACAGCACAAGCTGCACGAGCACCGGCAAAGCCGCGGAAGCGATAGGGAGAAGGACCGATGACATGGGAATGGAGAGTGAACAGAACAAGAATGCCTCTTCAATTTCGGAGAGATTCCTCGACTCTGCGTGCCGGCCCTCGCTTCGCTCAGGACAAGAAAAACAGCCGGCCCGCTCCGCTCGGAATGACAGAGAGGGCCTCGAGAGCTTGTATGAAATGACTTCTAGAAGAACAGCCCGGGAATATCGCCGACCAGATGCCCGAGCGAGGTGCCGAACGACGAGCCGAGCGAGGAGAAGAATCCGCCGCCGGTGCCGCGCGAAGCGTTGGCGCGCGTGTTGAGCAGTTCCGCGGGGATACCGAGCGAGCGTCCGAGGAGGTTCGAGTCCACGCCGTAGAGGCCGGAAAGGCCTTGCAGCGCGGACATGCGCCGGCGAAACGCCTCGTCGGAGAACGCCAGCTCGTTTTTCTGCGCGAGGCTGGACGATTCCCTGCCGCGCTGGCGCGCCAGCTCGTCGGTCAGCTCGCCGAAGCCGGCGGAATTGCGCGTGCGCGCGACGCGGTTCTGCGCCGACTGCTGCAGCGCGTCGAAGGCGCTGGCGAGCGAGCCCTGAGACTGGCCGGTGACGGCGGCCTTGTCCGCGGCGCTCAGGCCGGGATTTTTCAGGATGTCCTGCAGTTGCGGCATGAGCTGATTGCCGATCTGCGAGCGTTCGCCAAGAAATTGCTGATTGAGCGCGTTAATGCGCGCGCGCTCCTCGTCCGTCATTTTTCGTGTGTCTGCTTGTGCACCGCGGCCCATGGAAACCTCCTTAGCTGTGGATTTGAAGAGCGGTAGTGAGGAAACACCCTCGCGAAAGCAACATTCCTAATATCGGATTCTCAATTCGTCTTCGGCTGTATCGCCGCTCGGCTAATAAGGAAGCTCTTAAGGTTGTAGTAGTTACTGGTTACAGAGGGGTCGAAAGTAAGGATGAAGAGCATCTTTTCCGCTTCTCGCCCAGGAAGAGTCATGCTTGGAAGATTCACTCCGCAAGAGTAGCCGTACTCATCAACTTCTTGACTATCAACGATCCTCCAGCCGCCCTGGTCGGGGACGAGGAGATCGGCTTCGAGAGGCGGTACATCCAACACGTAGTTGTGATTTTGACTTGACGGATCGGAGTAGACCACTACGGCAAACTCTTTGAACTTAAGAACTGCTTTTACTCTAATGGGACTCGGCAATTCGGCTGCGATCTCCCTCTCAATCTGAAGATCCAATGTACCCTTGTCGTCACAATCTCCGAACTCCAGATTCGAGTCCGCACCGCGAGAAAACTCTCGAGTTTGCCGAATCCAGCGGCCATCCACGAAATCGTAGCTCTCGTGATAGTAGGGCTCGCCTTTCCAATAAGGTCTAAGCTCGTCATGGTCCGGAGCGAGCTCATGCTTCCCCGTTTTATCGCTCAAGACTGTCTCCAGGGCCGTGTACACGTGGAGCCTTTGGCCATCGAGCGAAAAGAAAGCCTCGAGGCCCCAAAAATCGCCGTTCGGCCGGAGTGTCCAGGCGGGCTCGCTTTGCTTGGTGTCAGCCGTCTTTCGGAATAGAATTGGTGCGCGAATCAATCGGCTGAGGAGAGCGGACACGAGAATCAGCGCCGTCACCATGCACAGCAGAGTCACACTCCAGTGCATGCGACCAGAGGCAAAGGAGAATCGGCTGGTCCTCATCTTTCGGAACGATTTCGATACTTCTTCAGGAAGCTCCGGGCTTTCCGCTTGCTGGCAAAGCATCGGATTCAATTCTTCTACTTCAACGACCGGCTCTTGGCCTCTCTGACGAGCAGGCTTTGGATATCAACAAAATAGTGATCTTGAGGGTCAGACTCACCAGAGTAGAGCAGCAGGACCAAAGGTTCTTCGCCGCTTCTCATCCGAGTGCGAAATGCCTCTTTTCCACAAAATTGCCTATTCTTGCCCGCGTAGATAGTACTCACGATGTGCCAGCCAGCGGGATCACGATTCAGGAGTGCAACGGTGAGGGAGTACCATTCCTTTTGATCCGGGGTATCCGAGTAGGTCACAACCGCGTAAACCTTGCGATCTTCTATGTCTTTTATCTTGATAGGACGAGGCAAGGCCCCTCGTAACGCCCCGCCAGGAAGATCCAACTTGTTCGCACTATCGCAAGAATTTCCATTGAGATGGCGATTAGGTTTCTCGGAGAATTCTCTCTGCTTTTTTGTCCATTTCCCGTGAACGAGACCGAAGACCTCGTGATAGTACTCTTGTCCCTTCCACTGAGACCGCAACTGATCATCTGCCGGGCGCTGCTCGACGTCGTTCGATGAATCATTTGATCCCGTGGAACGCTGGTAGTAGACATGGATGGCCGGAGGTGTCACGACGTAGAATTGGTCCTCACCATAAAAGAAACCGTTTTGTTCAATGGTAACTCGGCTCGGAATCGCAGCCGCTTTGTGCTGGGTCCGGACTGGCGATCCAGGGGACACCGCAGCCAACAGCCCAATGAGTGCCGACAGGGCATACAGACTGCTAGATCGCCAAGCAAAGAACCTGAAATTCATCTTCTATTGTCCGTCCACTTCCGATATCTGAGGAGAAAGTTCCTGTCGGCATCGTTCTCGGGCAGTCCGTTCTTCTCCTTCAAATAGCGATCGCGTCTTTCGGGCTTGCCACCGTTGTATTGTGGATACGCCTGTTGCGCATGGTCTTCCTGGGTGGCTCCTGGCCCCTGTTCAAGCTTCGCCAGGTCGTATGCACCCGCCAGCAGCGCGACTCCCGCCCTTGCATTGGCCTGCCAATCCAACTCGACGTCAGCGCCGATCTTGAACTTTTGCCCACGAGGATCCTTGACTGTCGTTCCGAAAGCTGTGTTGTTGATCTGCATCAGGCCGTAGTCCCAACTCCTGACTATGCGGTTTCCCTGTCTATCGTGTACCGTTTTCCCGTTCCTCTTAAGATAGTTTGGTTGTGGATCGACCATGGGATTGAGATGACTCTCTGCGTCAGCGACAGCATACACCAGTTTCGGCGGCAGGTGATAATCCTTGGCTAACGAACCCAAATAGTTAAGGACCTCGTTTTCCATGGGCTTCAGCGGGGCGCTTTGCGTGCTGCCCGGGGAGGAGGGAGCGGACGGCTTGTGTGTTTGTTCCCTCTGTGGCTCGGAGTCCGAATGCATCTCAACCAGTGAACTCAAAATTCGTCCAAGATTCCCCATACTCTACTTTCCCGCTTCCAGTTTCTTGCAGTAGGGCGTCCAGGCGGCGTCGCGGACCCAGCCGAGGCGCTCGAGTCTCCGTCCAAATTTCTTTTCGAGGCCCGGCGGAAGCCACGCGTGGACGTCTTCGAGGCCGCGCTGCCAGGCGTCGCGCTCGGCGGCGGCGTGAAGGGCAAGAAGCCAGTTCCAGCGCTCGCGCGGAGTGCCCGCGCGGGGATCGAGCAGAAGGTACGCTTCGGCGGTCAGACGGAGGAGGGCGGCGCCAACGATCTTGTTGCTTCCATTAATTTTTTCGGTCTCGGAGAGATTTCTCGACTCCGGGCCGATTTCATCGGCCCTGCGCTCGAAATGACAGTGCGGATGGCGCGGATCGCCTTCGGCCACGACCAGCTTGGTCACGAAGAGCGGGTTGTTCAAATCCGGAAACGGATAGGCGAACCCCTGCGCGGCATGGATCGCGCGAACCGCGTCCAGGTCCTTGGACTGGTATTCGCGAATCACGAAGAACAATCTGCAAATGGGCCGACAGATGGGCTCACAGGACCGGCGGCCGCAGGGTTCGCGCGCCGAGGATGCCGAAGCCGTTCCCCCCGCGAACGGCGCCGTGCGACACGCGCCCGCTTCCGCTCGAAGGCAACGGCGCGGGGCCGGACGAGCCGCCTCCGGCCACCGCCACCGGCGGCGTGCCAAACGTCACCGGCGCCGAGGGATTCGATCCGATGTATTGAGAATAGGCGCGCCAGTAAAGCGATTGATTGCCGAGCTGGACGTACAGATTCCGCGATGCACCGAGAAAATAGACGCGCGGCGCGGCGAACGCCGGCGTCGTATCCGATTCGGCAAAGTAGAAAAGCCCGGGCTGCGCATCCGAAGGGTCCTGGATCGCCAAGTCGAACCACCCGTTCGCGGCCTGGACCGTGAACGCCGCAATCGGCGAAGGAACCGGCAGCGGGCGGCTGGGGTCAATGCCGGTGCGCTGGCCGGTGGCGTTGACCGCGGTCACAATCTTCGTGAGCGTCTCGTAGAGATACGGATCGCGGTCCTTCAGAGGCGCGAGCTGTGCGATGGTCAGCAAGGTTGCACGCCGGGTTTACTTCCAACAATTGACAACACCGGTGTCATTCGGTAGGTTTGCCTGCCATGCAATGGGACATTTTCATTTCCATCAATCGCGACATTTTCGCTCGCGACAAGGCTGCCAAGGCCACATTCGGAAAAGTCGTTGCCGGGATCGCCGGGCTGGCGGCCGTCATGGGGGCCTATTGGAAAGCTGGGGATCTCCTCGTGGGCTGGCTCTTCGTCCAGCTTCACAATCCGGTTGAGGGACAGAAATTCTTCGATATTTGGAGAGTTGCGCCTCACGCGGGATTGCACGCGCTGGTGGCGCTCGTTTTGCTGCTGCTGATCTACCTCGCGATATTTGTCTGGGTCGCGCAACAACGCCTCAACACGCACGATGTTCTGGCCCGGTCGGTGGGCTTCGAGCTCCTCCTGGTGAAGCGCGAACACGATGTGCTCTCGTTGTCGGGCCGCTGCGTCGTTATCAGCACGGATGAAATCAAGGTGCATGGGCTGCAACTCTCGCACATCGAAAGACGCTTGCAGGTGACGGATCCCACGACCCGCTCCGTCCCGGTCTTCTCGGTTGAAAACCTTCCGGACGGAGTCAATTCATCACACACGTATGCGGATAACGGCGCCTTGCGCGTATATGACCTGAACTTCACTCCGCCGCTTCACCAGATGGCCAAGCCCGCCAAGATGACCATCAGCGAAGAGATTGGCCAGGCGATCTGCATGCACCGGGAGGACACGCTGGAACACCCCATCTTCGGCCAGCGCGTCGAGTCCATTTCGTTTTTTGTTTTGGAGCCGACCGTGCAAATCGATCTCAGCGTGACGTTCCCGGCAAACTACGTGGTTGGCGGAGCTTCCCAGATCAGCGTTCGCTACGGCCGGACGCCGACCATCCACGACGTTGAGGAACAGAGATTAAAGAACAGCAACTCGATGACGGCGGAATCGCGGGCGGGGAGGCAGACGCTGCGTCTAAAAGTGGAAAAACCCATCCTGGGACTGCACTATTACCTGTACTGGGTGCCTCCGCTGAAGTCTTAGCGAGGAGGCGGAAAAGCAGGCAAAATCAGCAGCCTGGGCCGCTGCTAACTGTTCCTCGAAGAGCAATCATGGCCTTGATCTTCTTTCCGGCGGTCGCAAGTCTCGCCACCTGGGCACTTTCTCAACCACAAGGATACAGCCTGCACCGCTACAATTCAAGCCCATTTCGCCAAACCGTCATCGGAGCACGATCCGCTTAACTTAGGAGCGCTGCGAGAGAGCGAAGAATGCCGCCGCGCGCTCGCAATGCTCAGTTCCCTCCCCGCACCGGCGCCCAGGGATCCACGCGCACCGACGGAGTGAATTTCTGCAAACGGAACCATGCGCCGGCGGCGTTCGTGTTCACCTGAAAGGCGACGCGCTCGCCGGAAACATTGATGGGCAGCTCGAGGTCTTTCGTTGCGGGACTGCTGAGCGCCAGCGGCTGTTGCGCTTGCGCGGCGCTGGCCGTGTTCACAAACGAAGAGAGCCCGAGCGACCCTGCGCCTTCCACATACAGCGTCAGATAGGTGAAGAGCTTGCGGTGCGCGCCCAGCTCGAGCTGCTGCTCGACGGCGCGCTCGGGAAAATAGTGCGTCGTGTAGTAGCTGGGGATCGCCGCGCCGTCATCGGAGAATTGCGTGTCGCTGAGCCGGTAGACTCTTCCCGTCGCGCCTCCGCCGCCAACGCCCGGCACGCCGCCGCCAAATGCGACGACCGCCGTGCCGTCCGTTCGTTCGATCACCGCGCAGGAGTTCGCTGCAATGGTCCACGGCGACCACTTCCGCGTTTTGTCCATGGCCGTTTTTCGCCCGGAAGTGGTGATATGAATCGGCGGCCGCGCCGCGATCTGGTCCGCGTTGTCGAGGTCGCGAAAATCGAGTTGCAGAACTTTGTTCGGTGAAGCCGCGCTGCCGAACGGCGCGCCGACGAGGATGCGCCGCTCTTTGGTGTCCACGGTCACCCAGAGCGTGTGACCGTACTGCCAGTTGATGGTGTTCCAGAGCGGCTGGATCTCCTGCGAAATTTTGACGGGCTCGCCGCCGGAGAAAATATACAGCCCGGAGCGATGCGCGATCACCGCCCAGTCTTCGCCCACGGCGACGCCGCGGACCGAGGGCGTGCCCACGCGGCGCGAAACTTCGGCGATGGCCCAGAGCGCCGGCTCGTTCGTGCCGTCATCCTGGGTAACGTGGAGCGAATGTTCCTTCACAAAGTAAAGCCGCTCGCGCAGCTTGAACGCGGCGCGAATCGCCTGGCCGTTGTTTTCCGCGACGCTCAGCAGGCCGTTGACGCCGTCATAGGCTTCCGGGTCCTCGACGCGGCTCGCGCGAATGAGCGATGCATTCACAGGCGTGAGGGTCGGGAAAATCTCGATGCTGTCCACGAAGAACGCGCCGTTTTGAGTGGGCGTGCCGTCGGCGTAGATGCGCAGGAGCAGGTCGCTCGGAATCGTCGCGAGAGACGCGGTGAGCTGCGCGGTGTATTCCACGTAGCCGGTCGTTAGCTGCGCCGCGGTGAGCTGCAACCCCGTCGTGTTGATGCCGGCGGTCGCGCTGTAGAGATGCAAGTGGAGCGTGCCCTGCACGAGTTGCGCGTTCCGAGCGCACCGCGCGCGCACGGTGTAGTCCGCGTTCGCCTGGATCAGCGGCGCGCCCAGCGCATCTTTCGCGGCAGGTTGCGCCATCATCCCGCGCGTGGGCGTCGTTCCGTTTCCGACGATGGAGTACGCCGCGCCCCACACGACAAAGCTCTGTTCGTCGTTGCCGCCGGGCGCAAACGTCGGGTCGGGCGTCCAGCCGAGCGGATAGTGCGGGAACAGCGGCCCGGTGAAGCCTCCATCGAAGCCCAGGTTCACCCAGTTGTTCATGCGATTGCGCTCGCCCCACCAGAAAAGCCGCTGGGCGTAGTCCGTGACGCCGGCGCACGGAGCAAGCTCGATGCGCTTGAACAAATCGTCCACGTTCGTGGCGGCGACCAGGATCGCATCCGAAAAATCAAGCGTTGCCGAGGCCGTCGCGTTGTCGTTCAGCACCATGTTGCCGCTGAAGAGCGTCGCGCCGCTGCCTACATAGAAAAAACTGGCCCCGCCCGCGCCTGCGAAGCACAGAATCCGTGCGACGACGTTCGATGGGCCGGTCGGAATGTTGGCCAAAACGACGCGCTTCCCTCCGCTGGCCGTCCAGCTCGCCGAGGGACCCGGCGCGGTGAGGTAGCCCTGGCGCGTTTGAAAAATCACGCAGACTTTATGAACGCCCGCGGGAATGCTGCCCGCGGCCGAAGCTGTGCCGCCGCCGGACGCGGCGAGTCCGCCGGTCGTCGCCGTGTATGTGAAATGCGTCGCGTCCAACACGGAGGTGATCGAAAACGCGCCGTTGTATCCAGCGACGCCGATGCCGGTTAGCGTCACGAGCTGCCCGGCAACAAATCCGTGCGCCGCAGAGGATTGGATCGTCGCCGTGGCCGATGCGGCGGTTCCTCCGCCCGATGCGGCAAGGCCGGATGCGCCTGCTGTGTATGTGAATTGTGTGGTGCTGAGGACCGACGAAACGACGGAAGTTCCGTTGTAGCCGGCCACGCCAACGCCGGCGATGGTCACGGACTGTCCGGTGGAGAGTCCGTGCGCCGCGCTGGTCGTTGCCGTGACGATGAAGCCGTTTTCGCTCACGCCGTTCGGGCTCGCGACAATGGCCACCGCTGCGGGCTCGGTGGCGCCGTTGGGGCTCGCCACGATTGCCACGCTCACGTTTTCGTCCACGGCGCTCGGCGCCGCGCCGGGGCCGCCCTGGCTCACGCGATCCAGATTCGTGTCGTCAAACTGCCGCGGCAAATCGTTCCCCGCGCGGCCGTCGCTGATGGCCAGGTATTCGCGGCCGAAAAGCGTCGCGGAATTTGCGTGCGAGCTTGGCGCGAGTCCGGAGGCGATGCTGGCCAGCGTTCCGGGCGTCGTCTCTTTGTAGAGCACGCCGTTGGCGTCAAACACCAGCGCGCGCAACACCGCATTTTGCGTCGCGTAGGTTTTTAGATAGTTGACAGTGGGATTTCCCGCGAGCGGGCCGAAGAGCGATTGCAGCCCCGGGCGCGTGCGTACGCCGCCGTCGCTGAACACCACGTCCTGGCAATCGGGCGAGACTCCGTGCGGCAGGTCCGCCGGAGACATATCCGTCACCAGCCCGCCAAAGATTTCAATCGGCGCGTCGAAGGAGCCTGCGGTGGTCATAGGTAGTGACTCGGGACTGGTGTTCGAGAAGCCGTGTGCCTAGCCTGAAGTAGTCACTCTTCGTCGTATTTCCTCATTGCAGGGCTTCGCGGCAAGCTGCTACGATGAGCTACAAAGCAGTGAAAATGACTCTGCCACTCGAAGCCGAATTCCGTCTTTATGGGATCGCCAAGCGTCAGGGGCGCTGGTACGTTGCCAGTTGCCCTGCGCTCGACGTGACCACACAGGGTCGCACACTCGCCGAGGCGAAGAAAAATCTTCACGAGGCGGCAGAGCTCTTTATCGTAAGTTGCCTCGAGCGGGGCACACTCGATCAAGCCCTGCGCGAACTCGGCTGGAAACCGACGGAGAAAAATGGCCGCCGCTTGCCGGCCGATGCTTTTCCAATGGTGATTCCGATTTCGTTCGGCCTTGAGAAAAATGCGCCGTGCCCCGCCTGACGCCTCTTCCCTGGCAGAAACTCGTTTGCGTTTTTGAACAGATCGGTTACCGCCGCGCCGGCCAAAAGGGCAGCCACATCAAGCTGGAAAAGCCCGGGATGGCGCGTCCTCTGATCGTTCCACGCTACGAAGAAATCGGACTTGATATTATCCAGGGCCTGATCCGGACGGCGGGAATCAGCCGCGATGCTTTTTTCGCGCTCCTCGAAAACTGCTGAAAGCGGCGTGGTCAAGGGAACCTTGGGTCTTCAGACCTTTGGTTTTTGACGTTCTTGCGGCGCGGTGTTGCCCGAAGACGAAGACTCAATCGGCACCAAGCCAAATTGCGCGGCCTTGGCGCGGTCGAGAATCGCGCCGCACGCTCGGCACACGGCCACGCCGGGCTTGATGCGCTCCGCGCACACCGGGCATTCCACCATGGGCTTCGGATCGTACAGCCACGGCTTTTCGAGCGCGAGCTGCCGCGCCGCGCGCCGCTCGAGGTCGGTGATGAACATGGGATTGTGGGAGCGCTCCCATTCGAGGTCGGCGGCGGCCACGAGTTTTTGCTGGAACTCTTTCAGCCGCCCACGCGCTTCGGCCAGCTCGGCATCGGTCGGCGTTTCGCCCGAGGCGACAAAGACTCCGTGAAAACTTCCCTCCCCCGAATCGCCGTTCAGCTCGCGCGCGATGTCGTCGGCGATTTCGCGAGCGGAAATCGCGTACTCCATCGTGCGTTTGTCGCCGAGATCAATCACGCCGCGGCAGCTCCGGACCGGCGTAACCGCATAGGCTTCGCCGGACTGCGGCGATTGAATCTCGAGCGACCCGAAGTAGGTACGGTGGCGCGCCGGCCATTTCTCCGGACAAATGTTCACAAGAGACACAAATTCGTGCGTTGCCGCCATACGGGTACGGTCCTTTCCAGAAGGGCTGACAGGGTTGAATCCTAGCGAGGAGAGAGCTATCGCATGTCGCCCGCCCCGGCGGGCGCTACTGCATTTTGTATTGCACGACGATGTTGGCATCGGCAGGGTTCGTCGCACACCCGGCAGCGGCCGTCTGCACCGCGATCGTCAGTGCCGCCCCTGCGGCATAGTTCTGCGAAACCGCGCCGCTCGTGTTGGCCGCCGCGGTAATGGTTACGTTTACAGGCGTGGTACCGTCCGTCAACCGCGCGATGGCGTTTGTCGTACATCCGCTCGGAGCGATCTTGGCCTGGACTTCGACGCGCGTCACGGTGACGGCTTTGTCGAGCGTCCACGTCGCACCGGTCCAGGTCGAGGTCAGCGCGCCAGGAAGAAAAACATTCTGTTCGACGCGCGGCGAGGCTGAGACCTTTTCGCCAGACCAGTTCACGGCGGGTGTGGCGATCTGATAGACCCCGCTTGTGTC
>JBGOWC010000215.1:0-4379 GCA_041478415.1 Terriglobia bacterium | reverse complement strand
GACGCAAGGGCGATTTGAGTCCCGCGCGGCTGCGCCGGATCGCCCGCGCCAGCGCGGTAATCGCCTTATCCTGGCTGATCACGCGCTTGTGCAGCTCGATTTCGATCCGCAGGAGCTTCTGCTGTTCGTCTTCCTTGATGGAAGTGACCGCGATGCCGGTCCAGCGCGAGACGACCTCTTCAATGTCGTCGCGCGAAACAATTCCCGTCGAGGCGTCGTCCAGCTTGAAGCGGTCGCGAAGGCCGCGCAGGTTTTCCTTCTCCTTACGCTCCTCCTCGGAATAAAAACGCGCCTTCTCAAACTCATGATTGGCAATCGCCGTTTCCATCCGGTGGGTGATGAACTTCACGCGCTTCTGCACTTCCGAAACTTCCTCCGGCACGGTGGCCTGGCGGAGCTTCACGCGCGCGCCGGCTTCATCAATCAGGTCAATGGCTTTGTCCGGCAGAAAACGGTCGGGGATGTAGCGGTTCGAGAGGTAGACGGCCTGTTGGAGCGCTTCGTCGGTGTAGGTCACTGCGTGGAATTTCTCGTAACGCTCGCGGACGCCCTGAAGGACCTGGATGGCTTCGTCCTCGTTCGGCGCAGGGACTTTCACGGACTGGAAGCGGCGCTCGAGCGAGCGGTCTTTCTCCACCGATTTGCGGTATTCACCGGGCGTCGTCGCCCCAATGCACTGGATTTCGCCGCGCGAGAGCGCCGGCTTCAATATGTTCGCGGCGTCGAGCGAGCCCTCCGCGGAGCCCGCGCCCACGAGGGTGTGCAGCTCGTCTATGAAGACGATGGAGTTCTGACTCTCCATCAGCTCTTTCATGATCGTCTTCAGGCGCTCCTCAAATTGCCCGCGGTATTTCGTGCCCGCGACGATGAGGGAAAGATCGAGAGAAAGAATGCGCTTGTCGGCGAGAAATGTCGGAACATCGCTGTCCGCGATGCGCTGCGCGAGGCCCTCGACGATGGCCGTTTTGCCGACGCCTGGCTCGCCGATGAGCACCGGATTATTTTTCGTGCGGCGGCAGAGAATCTGTATTACGCGCTCGACTTCTTTTTCCCGTCCGACGAGCGGATCGAGCGCGCCTTCCATGGCCGATTGAGTCAAGTCGCGGCTAAACTCGGCGAGGAGCGAAGTCTCTTTCGGCCGAGCAGCGGTCGTCTTTTCGCCCGACGTGCGCGCCAGGTCCTCGCGCAAAGTGGAGAGGCGAAGCCCGCGCTCCATCAGGATTTCCGCGCCGAAGCACTTTTCTTCGCGAAGGATGCCGAGCAGGAGGTGTTCCGTGCCGACGTGCTTGTGGCCGAGCCGCTCCGCTTCCTCCGCTGCCATATTGAGGATGCGCTTGCACTCCGCGCTCAGCGGTACTTCGACCGAGGTCGAGATGCGCTCGCGGATGGTGATCCGCGCTTCGATCTCTTTCCGGATGGATTCGATGGAGCCCTGCTGGCGCAGGAAACGATTGGCCAGCGCCTTATCCTCGCGCATCAGACCGAGCAAGAGATGTTCGGTCTCGATGTACGGGCTGCCGTACTGGCTGGCCTCATAACGGGCAAAGAAAATAACGCGACGCGCCTTCTCTGTGTACCGTTCGAACACGATTTAGCTCGCTTCTCCCCCACGGGCCCCGCTCGCAGGAGCCTCAGCCCCGCGAGTTTGCAGAACACCGTGCTCCAACGCCAGAACCCGGCCGCATCGTGACGCAATGGCCGTGTTATGCGTCGCGAGCACCGACGTCAACCGGTGCGTCCGGTGCAGCCGTTCCAGCAATTCGAACACGGCCCAAGCGTTCTTCTCGTCCAAATCTCCGGTCGGTTCATCCGCCAGCAACACGGACGGCCCGGTGACCAGCGCCCGGGCGATCGCCGCACGCTGCTGCTCCCCCCCGGAAAGCTCCCCTGCCCGGTGGCTCGCACGATCCGCAAGCCCCACTTCCACGAGCCAGCCCCGCGCCTTCTCCAGCGCAGAGGCAATCTTCTCGCCGCGGACCAGCAACGGCATGGCTACATTTTCCGCTGCGGTAAAATCCGGCAGCAACTGGTGCCGCTGCCACACAAAACCAACGGCCCGGTTGCGAAACTCCGCAAGCGCCGCGTCATCATTCGTTTCAATTGCTTTCGCGTCGAAGTATATAGCACCGCTTGTTGGCGTGTCTAGCGCAGCCAGCAGGTGCAGAAGCGTGCTTTTACCCGCTCCGGACGGGGCCATAATCGCGGTCATCTCGCCCTCGGCGAGCGACAAATTCACGTTACTTAAAACAGTTAAAGCGCGATCGCCTGCGCCGAAAGTCTTGCGTAAGTTCCGAGCCTCGAGGACCACGCGCGTGCCGGCATGTTTCCCATACGCGGGCTTTCCCTGGGCTCTCACCGAGTTTGTGCTCACCGGGTCCATCTTCTTAGTTACTTAGATGCCCCTCCGTCGAGAACTGTCTGAACCGGTAGACGCGAAGTGTCGGCGCAAACCCAAAGTCTTTCCTTTTTTCGCCCATGACATCCCCTGGTCAGGAAGCGCGCATCGCCGTCCCATATTGAGCCATCCTAAGTGATGCGCTTTCAATGCATTCGGGAGGGTACGTCGGGTAAAGCGCATCATTTGTTACAAGTCGAACGACCCCACCCGCCAATCCACCTACTATAGAGCAACCGGCGCTCCAAAAAGCCATGGCTCCGCGTTCCATTGGAGCCCTGAAAGTTATTCATAACGAAGGATTTCCACGGGCAACAAACGAGACGCCGCTCGCGCCGGCAAAATCGTCGCGCCAATGGAAATTCCCATGGCTACGATGGCGATTCCTATGCCATCCCATGCGCTCGGATGGAATGGGACGTAGGGCACGGAATAGACTTGTGGGTCGAGCGGTATCAAATGATACGTCCCTGCCGTGATGGCTACGGCATAGCCGGCCAGCAGGCCGAAAATCGTTCCTGTCGCGCCGATGGCAATTCCCTGCCAGAGGAATATCCGCCGCACCTGCGCGCGGCGCGAGCCCATGGCCATGAGCACGGCAATGTCGCGGGCCTTGTCCGTCACGGTCATCGAGAGAACGACGAGGATATTCAGGCCGGCGACAAATGTGATCAGACCGACAAAAACCGAGGTGACGAGTTTTTCCAGGCGCAGAGCGCGGAACAGCGCCTTGTTCTCTTCCATCCACGTCGTCGTGGCGAACCCCTCGCCCGCCGCCTTCTCCAAATTCTGCGAGACCTCGCCCGCGTCTTCCGGACGCGTGAGCCGGAACTCCAGGACGTTGACGATATCCCCGGCGCCGGAAAGATTTTGCGCCGCGGGAAGCGTCAGAAAACACCAGTTCTCGTCGTAGTCGTAGAAACCCGATTCGAAAACGCCCGCGATGCGGAAGCGCCGCGTGCGCGGGAGAAGTCCGAACGGCGTCAGGCGCCCCTGCGGACTCGTCAGCGTGACGTA
This sequence comes from Terriglobia bacterium, assembly GCA_041478415.1. GTDB lineage: Bacteria > Acidobacteriota > Terriglobia > Acidiferrales > UBA7541 > Acidiferrum. The sequence continues at coordinate 967 of JBGOWC010000215.1, read as the reverse complement.
GTCCCCGGGGTAGATCTTCCACTCGTCGGCAAGCTGCCGCCCGACAAGGAGGGCGTCAATACCATCAGCGTCCGGCGAAAAATCGAGATGACCCACGACGATTCGTTGCAGGGCTTCATCGAAGCGCCGCTCGCGATCCGGGTCCACGCCCTTGACGACGACTCCGCGAGCCTGCCCGGCGAATGACAAAAGCACAGTTTGATAGACCGCAGGATTGACCGACTTCACGCCCGGCGTTGCGCCCAGCTTCGCGGCGAGCGCGTCGTAGTCGCGGATTCCGCCCGAGCCGGGGCGCGTGAGCGAGACATGCGCGGTGACGCCGAGCAGCCGGTCCTGAATCGTCTCGCGGAAGCCGGTGTTCATCGCCAGCGCGATGACCAGCGTGGCCACGCCCGCGGCAACGCCCAGAACCGAGAACATCGTCACCAGGCGCAACACGGCGGGCCGGTAGGGCGACCTCAGGTAACGCCGCGCGACGTACCATTCGAATCCCATGCGCGGCCGGCCCGTCAGAGCTTTTCTGCCGCGGAAGCGGCCTGCGCTTCGGGTCGAAGCAGCGGGAAGAGGATGACGTCGCGGATCGAATGCGAATCGGTCAGGAGCATGGTGAGGCGGTCAATGCCTATGCCCATGCCGGCCGTGGGCGGCAGTCCATGGCAGAGTGCACGGACGTAGTCTACATCCAGTTGTCTGGGCGCTCCTTCTCCGCCGCGTGCGATCTGTCCGAGGAACCGCCGCTCCTGCTCGGCGGGATCGTTGAGCTCGGAGAAACCGTTGCCCAGTTCCATGCCGGCGATGAAAACCTCGAAACGCTCGGTGAGCGATGGATCCTCGGGCTTTTGCTTCGAGAGCGGCGAAATATCCGTCGGAAAGTCGTAAAGCAACGTCGGCTGGATGAGGTGGTGTTCGGCGATGGTCTCGAAGAGCAATCCGGTCCATTCGCCGTCGCTTGGCGAACCCTTCACGG
>JBGOWC010000070.1:0-7853 GCA_041478415.1 Terriglobia bacterium | reverse complement strand
GATTCCGCCGGCGTCCAGCAATTCCGCGCCGCTCGAGGACTTCATCACCGGGTCGTGCACCACGTGCGCGAACGTGTGCGCATCGAGAAATTCCGCCACCACGACGGCGTTTCCGCGGTTCCCCAGCATGCCGATTTTCACCGCCGCGATTTCGGTGTCTTTCGCCAGGGCGTCGAGCTGCGCGCGCAACTCCGCGCTCGGCGTGTTGTGCACTTCTTCGACGCCTTGCGTGTTCTGCACCGTCAGCGACGTGATTGCCGCGACGCCGTAGCATCCATGCGCCGCAAACGTTTTCAGGTCTGCGGCCGTGCCTGCGCCGCAGCAGGGATCGAATCCCGCGATGGTCAGCAGAATCGGCGGCGCCGTATGTTCATTCGTCGTCATCGCTCTTGCATCTTCTTTCGTCCCTGGCGAAAACTGCCGGCCACGCTCAAAACACGGAGCGAGCCGGCAAAATCGAATGTACGCGCACTCTTTTCTTCAGTGCAAGAAGAATCTGCGCGCCGAAATAGAAAAAGCGTCCCGTGGAACGGGACGCCCTCTCTTGTTCTCACCAAATTTTCTACGAGACTCAATCAGGGGAACAGCCCGCGGACGAGCGTGGCTTCCGCCACGCGGCCCACCGCGAGGATCATCGCGCCGGCGCGCGGCGGCACGTGGTGCCTGCGCATCGTCTCGACCATCTCGTGGAACGCGCGCACCATCGTCTTCTGCAGCCGCGCGTTCACTTCTTCCGCGTCCCAGATGAGTCCTTGCAGGTTCTGCACCCACTCGAAGTAGCTCACCGTGACGCCGCCGGCATTCGCGAGAATGTCCGGCAGGACGGTGATGCTGCGCCGCGCGAGCACTTCGTCGGCGTGCGGCGTCGTCGGCCCGTTGGCCGCTTCGGCGACGATACGCGCCTTGATCGAGTCCGCGTTGTGCAGCGTGATCACGTTTTCGAGCGCCGCGGGGACCAGGATGTCGCACTTCATCGTGAGCAGATCGTCGTTCGAGATTCGCGACGCGCCGGGCATCCCCACAACCGTGCCGGAGCGCTCCTTGTAGCGCATCGCCTTGATGGGATCGATCCCGCGCGAATTCGTGACTCCTCCGCGCGTATCGCTGATGGCGATGATCCTCGCCTTTTTCTCGGCGAAGAGCCTCGCTGCCGTGGCGCCCGCATTGCCAAATCCCTGAATGGCTACGCTCGCCCCGCGCAGCGAAATCTTCTTCACCTTGCACGCTTCTTCCACAACGTAGAGCAGCCCGCGCCCCGTCGCTTCATCGCGCCCCGCCGAGCCGCCGACCGACAGCGGCTTCCCGGTGACGACGCCGTGCGCCGCGTGGCCCACGGTCATCGCGTAGGTGTCCATGATCCAGGCCATCGTTTGCGCGTCGGTATAGACGTCCGGCGCGGGGATGTCCTGATCCGGCCCGATGATGGGAAAAATCTCGCTCGCGTAGCGTCGCGTCATCCGCTCGAGCTCGCTCTTGGACATGCGCTTTGGGTCGCAGATGACGCCGCCCTTCGCGCCGCCCAGCGGCACATTCACCAGCGCAGTCTTCCACGTCATCCATGCGGCCAGCGCCTTCACTTCATCGAGCGTGACGTTTGGATGGTAGCGGATGCCGCCCTTCCCCGGACCGCGCGCCACGTTGTGCTGCACCCGATACCCCGTCAGCACCTTCACCTGTCCGTTGTCCATCTTTGTCGGGACGGACACTTCGAGTATGCGTTTCGGCGTGCGCAGGATCTGCCGCAAGCCGGGATCGAGCTTCAGAAATTCCGCCGCCATGTCGAATTGAATCTGCGCAATGCGGAATGGATTCAAGTCCTCGCGCGGAGCAATCCGCGGCATCATCGGCGGGACTGTGGGTTTTACGACCGTGGCCATCGGCTTCGGTCCTTTCCTCGATTCGTCGTCTCTCCGGCGTTTGCACGCCGCCTAATCAGGCGCTTGCTGCCTTGCGCTGCGCGCCCGTGTATTTGTCCCTGCATTCCGTCGAGCAGAAATGCAGTGTGGCTTCGCCTTCCCGCACCGGGAAGGAAATTTCTTCCGAAACATGCATCCCGCAGACCGCATCGCGGTGCAAGCGCCGCGACGTCCCGGCTTGCGACGCCTGTTCTGCTGACTTCCCCGCATTCCGCTGCGCGGCACTCCGCAACATCCAGGCGACGCCCCGGCGAAGCAGCGCCACGCTCCAGGACACGACGAGCAGCCAGAATAGGAACAGCGCGATGCGCGCAAGGAAGGTCATGAAATGTCGTTCGCTCCCGCGGCCGTACGCTATCCTTTAACTACCCCTCAGCCACGGTGAGCGGAGTGTATGCAACCTGGAAAACAGGTGTCAAACGAAAAGGCGCGATTTCAATGGTTTGCGCGGCGTAAGGGGCACGCTGCAGGGCCCCAATTTGGCCTCCAAAGGCTATCTATCGTATTGAATATACAGATGTTATCGGGAAAGAAGCCTGTCTCCAGCCCTGCATCACGCCTGCCGCGCCGAAAAGCGTTATTTTCCTTACTACTGCGTCATCCGACCGCCGGAATCCGCTCCACGCCCATATACGGGCGCAACACATCGGGGATGACGATGGACCCGTCCGCCTGCTGGTAATTCTCCACCAGAGCGATCCAAGTCCGCCCCACGGCCAGGCCCGAGCCATTCAGCGTATGCACAAAATCGCTCTTGCCGCTCTTTGGCTTGTAGCGGATGCCCGCGCGGCGCGCCTGGAATGACTCGCAGTTCGAGCACGACGAAATCTCGCGGAATTCGCCGCTCGATGGCAGCCACACTTCGATGTCATAGGTTTTCGCCGATGCAAATCCCATGTCGCCGGTGCAGAGCAATACGACGCGGTAGTGCAGCCCGAGCTTCTGCAGAATCGTTTCCGCGTTGCGCACCAGCGATTCCAGCTCCTCGTAGCTCTTCTCGGGATGCGTAAACTTAAAAAGCTCCACCTTCTGGAACTGGTGCTGGCGCAGGATACCGCGCGTATCCTTCCCCGCCGCGCCGGCCTCCGAACGAAAGCACGACGTCCATGCCGTCACGCGGATCGGGAGACGGCTTTCGTCAATGGTTTCGTCTCGATAGAGGTTTGCCAGCTCCACCTCGGACGTCGGCGTCAGCCAGAAGTCCGTGTTTTCGACGCGGAACAAATCGGCTGCAAATTTCGGCAACTGGCCCGCGCTCATGAGCGACGCCGTGTTCACCAGAAACGGCGGCAGAATTTCCGTGTAGCCGTGCTCGCGCGTGTGCACGTCAAGGAAAAAATTCGCGAGCGCGCGTTCGAGCCGCGCGCCGAGGTTCTTGTATACCGCAAACCGCGCGCCGGTCATTTTTGTCGCCGCCGGCAAATCAAGGATTCCCGCGCGCTCGCCCACTTCCCAGTGCGGTCGCGGCGCGAAATCGAATTTCGACGGCGCGCCCCAGCGGCGAATCTCCTTGTTGTCCGCGACGCTAGCGCCCGCGGGCACGGATGCGTGCGGCACATTCGGAATAATGAGGAGGAATTCGCGCTGCATGGCGTCGAGCTGCGCGATCTGCTCATCGGCTTGCTTGATGCGATCGGAAACCTGCCTCATCTCCGTGATGAGCGCGTCGGCGTTCTGTTTTTCTTTCTTGAGGCGCGCGATCTCGTCGCTGGCCTTGTTCCGCTGCGCCTTGAGCTTTTCGGTTGCGGTGATCAGCTCGCGCCGCTCGCCGTCCAGCTCGCGGAACCCGTCCAGGTCCAGCGTGATCCCGCGCTTCCGCGCCATCTCCGCGTAAACGTCCAGGTGCTCCCGGAAATAGCTGAGGTCATGCATGAGCGCATCAGGATACCGCACTCAATCGAACGAATGTAGCGGCGACTTTGTAGCGCCGCGGCCCGGCAGGAGTTCGCGGTCCCTTCCACCCGGAAGAAGTTCGGGCGCTGATTCTTCTCACGATCCGTTAGCCATCCTGATGAAGCAGGCGTCCCGGTGTCGGTCATTTATCTGTCTATGGGAAAACGAAGCGTATCGGGCCGGAACTACGAAGATATGCATAGTTTAGATGGATTTAGAAACTAACCCTCTTCGTTTCAGAGTCCCAATTTCGGCACGATTCTTGCCTTTACTTTCTGTCGTTAGAGGGCTGTGCGGGTGGTTTCAGTCTCCTCCGCACAGGAAAAGGCGCGCCGCGGGCAGCAGGTCCGGCCGTCCTGCCTCCCGGTTTCCGCAAAATCTTTCGGAGGTGTGATTTGAAGTCATCGTTTTTCAGGTTTGCCGCAGCATCCTTGTTTCTGACCTCGCTCGCTTTCTTCACGGCGCGCTCGAGCTACGCGCAGGACACCGGTTCGCTTCACGGCACGGTGACCGATCCGAACGGCGCGATCGTCGCCAAAGCCGCCGTGGAAGTCTCGGACACGCAAACCGGCGCCACCCGCCACCAAGAGAGTGATGCCACCGGCGGCTTCAGTTTCACGCAGCTTCGTCCAGGCATCTATACCGTCCGCATCGCGCACGAAGGGTTCCGGACCTTCGTGCGGTCGAATGTCACAGTTCTCGTGGCGTCGCCCACCACGCTCGACATACAGCTCGTCCTCGGCGACATCAAGGAGACGATCACGGTGGAGGCTACGGCTCTCCCGACGCTGAATACGGTTGACGCCACCGTCGGAAATCCGTTCGATGAAAGAGAAGTGAAGGGTCTGCCGTTTCTCGCTCGCAATCCGGTAAACCTGCTCACGCTGCAGCCCGGCGTTACCGTCACGGGACAGTCGGACACCGACCGTACGTTCCAGGGATCGGCGCGGAACCTTGACGAACGCGACGGGGCAGTCAACGGCGTTCGCAGCAACCAGAGCAACATTACTCTCGACGGCATTAATGCCAACAACTGGGAAACCCAGGCGGCATTCACGAGCGCGTTGCCTCTTACGCTTGACTCGCTCCAGGAGTTCCGCGTCACGACCACGAACGCCAATTCCACCGAAGGCGAAGCCGGTGGCGCGCAGGTCGCTCTGGTCACCAAGAGCGGCACCAATAATTTCCACGGCAATGCCCGTTGGCTCTATCGCACCAGCGGGACATCGGCTAACGATTTCTTTAATGCCCAGAGCGGTCTCCCGCCGGGGAAACTGGTCCGCAATATCGGCGGCGCCTCCGTCGGCGGCCCGCTCAAGAAGAACCGAGCGTATTTCTTTCTGGATTATGAACTGCGGCGCGAGGCCAGCTCCCAACAGGTCGCCCAGACGGTGCCAAGCGATGACCTCAGGAACGGCATCCTGAAGTACGAGCATACGAGACCGGACAAGACAGTCGTAATAAACACCCTAACTCCTGCAGGCATCCAGGCACTCGATCCCGCGGGGATCGGCGTGAATCAGGCTATGCTGGACTATCTCAGGCTCTTTCCCGCGGGAAATGACATTTCACAGTCGCCCGACAATGGGCTCGCCTTCACCGGCTTCCGCTTCAACGCCCCTGTTAGTACGAGCAACAACATCTATACCGGGCGGTTCGACTACAACATCACCGAGAGCGGTTCTCACGCCATATTCTTTCGCGGGACGCTCGGTGATATTAAGACCGATCTGATTCCAGCCCAGTTCCCCGGCCTTGCGCCGAACTCCATTCTGCTGAACAACAGCAAGGGCTTTGTCGTCGCCTATACCGCTCAGTTCCGCCCGACGGTCATCAACACGCTGCGCTACGGCCTGACCCGGCTAGGAATCGAAGAGTCCGGCGCACAGGGAGCCGGATTCGCCCTCCGCGGCCTTTCGACGGGGAACCTTCAATTTGAGAATTTTCATCGCGCCGTGGGACGAAGAATCCCCATCCATGAGATAAAGGATGACCTGAGTTGGATCCACGGTAATCACACTCTCCAGATGGGTGGGAGCGTGCACTTCACGCGCTCTCACCGCGTGGATGATACGCTCACCTTCCCCTTCTTTTTGGAGAATACCGGGACTTGCATAAATCTGTGTCGCGATGCCTATCTCACCCTGGTAAACGACGGCAACTCCGACAACGATCCGGATAGCCCATCGAACTTCAGCCAGGCTTTTCTCTTTCTCCTTGGCTCCGTGACGCAGGCGAATGCCACGTTCTTCGTGGATCCGAAGACGCAGACATTCCTCACTGCGGGCACCGCACCGAAGCGCGTCTTCGCGGAAAACGGCGTCGAGGGTTACTTGCAGGATTCGTGGCGCCTCAGGCCTAACCTGACGCTCACCTTCGGGTTGCGCTACAGCTATGACACTCCCGTCTGGGAAACGGGCGGAAATCAGATCAGCCCCACCGTGGACGTTCGCCAGTGGTGGAATTCGCGTTTGCGCGACATGGCCAACGGAATCCCGTCGGATGCCTCGCCGCTCCTGGCGTTCGATCTCGCCGGGAAGGCAAACAATGCAAGGGGATGGTGGCAGCCCGATACCAACAACTTCGCGCCGCGTCTCGCACTTGCTTGGAGCCCGAATTTCCAGAATGGCTTCCTGCAGAAAGTTTTTGGTGGGGCCGGCAAAAGCTCGATCCGGCTGGGCGGCGGCGTTTATTTCGCCCGGTTCGGCGGCTCGATTGCCGCCGATACCGACGTCAACGGCTCATTTGGACTGGCGGATAGCCTTGTGAACGGCGCCGGGCAGTTTACCATGACCACCGCGCCACGCTTCTCCGGCTCTTGTGACGCGACTTCGTGCACGGGTCTGCCAAACCTAAATCTCTTCTTCGATGCGCCGGCATCGGCCACATTCCCCGCGGTTCCCGAATCGAATTTCAAGAACCTCGGGTTTATCGTAGATAACAGGCTTTCGACGCCGTACTCGATGAACTTCACCCTGAATATTCAGCGCGAACTGCCGCACGGCTTCGTTCTGGATGTCGGCTACGTGGGCACCTTGGGCCGGCAATTGTTGACCAAGACCGACTTTTCGCAGATGTACGGCAACTTCAAGGATCCTACTTCGGGCCAGACCCTTTGGGGCGCTTACAACCAGATCGTGGACCTGATTGGGAACGACCCGTTTAATCCCGCGACTCCAGTTTCAGCCGTGCCCAATATCGCGTTTTTTGACAACCTCATGCCGAATCTCCCCGCGTTCCTAGGAGTCCCGGGAGACACGCCGACGCAGGCGTTCTATGAGTTGGCGACGGTGTTTGCTCCAGATTGGGGTGATGCCCTGGCCTTCGGCATAGACACAGGCGTTGCGCCTGGTTTCAGCGCCTGGAACACCACCGTGGATCCGCAGCAGGACGGCAATGTGCTCTATCAGCCGCAGTATCAGTCGCTGCCGGCCTGGGTGAACTGGGGTTCTTCCACCTTCCACAGCCTGCAGCTCGGTCTGCGCAAGAGCAGCCGGAACCTGGTCCTCGGAGCAAACTATGTTTTCTCGAAATCCATTGATAACGGTTCAGCTCCGGAGAATGCGGATCTCTTCTCGCAATCGTTGCTCTTCGCCCTCAACGGTCAGATCCCGAATCCGCTCAATCCGCGTTCGAACCGGGCGCGTTCGGATTTCGACCTAAGGCACAACTTCAACGCCTACTGGCTCTATTCCCTGCCGTTCGGCCGTGGCCAGCATTTTGGCGGCAACGCGAACCGCGCGCTCAACGTGATCATCGGCGACTGGCAACTCGGCGGCTCGCTGCGCGCCCGTTCAGGTTTCCCGATCACCATCGGCAACGGCTTCAACTTCCCGACAAACTTCGAGCTCACAGCACCGGGCACGCTCCTCGGGGCTCTGAAGACCAGCGTCACCAAGACCGACACGAACGGCTTCCCGAATCTCTTCAAGGATCCGCAGGCGGCGCAATTGCTCTTCGGCTTCACCCGCCCCGGCGGCTCCGGTTCGCGCAACGTTTTGGGCGGTCCCGGCTACTTCTCCGCGGACATGACGGTGACCAAGG
>JBGOWC010000253.1:0-3856 GCA_041478415.1 Terriglobia bacterium | reverse complement strand
TGAACAACGGCACGGTCGGGTCATCGCCCGCGCCGGTTCTCCGCGCCGTGTTTGACGGCTACAACGAGACGGAAAAGATGGCGCAGGAGAATCCCGAGGACTATCCGATCTGGGGCTACGCCGCGTGGAACGAATTCCGTGACCCGCTGGCTGCTTTCGCCGGCTGCACGCGCGATGAGATCGCGCTCGTTCGCAACGCGACCGAGGCAAACAGCTACATCGCGAACGGCCTGGACCTGAAACCCGGCGACGAAGTCCTGATGACCGACCAGGAGCATCCCGGCGGCGAGCATCCCTGGAATTTGCGCGCCAAGCGCTACGGCATTGTGGTGAAAAAAGTCACGCTCGCAAAGCCTGTGAAGAACGCGGCGCAGGTGCTCAATCTTTTCAATGATGCAATCACACCGCGGACGCGCGTGCTTTTCTTCAGCCACATTCCGACGGTGACCGGCGTCGTCCTTCCTGCGCGCGAGCTCTGCGCGCTGGCGCGCTCGAAGGGAATCATCTCCGCGGTGGACGGCGCGCACGTCCCCGGCATGATGCGCTTCAACCTGCACGAGATCGGCTGCGATCTTTATTCCTCGAGCCCGCACAAGTGGCTGCAAGCGCCCAAGGGCACGGGGTTCCTGTTCGTGCGGGACGACATGATTGACCGCGTGTGGAACACCATCGCCACCGAAGGCTGGGACGATCCGAAGCTTCGCGCCGAGCGCTTTCAGCGCATCGGCAGCTCGAACGTGCCGGTGCTGATGGGATTGCGCGCGGCAATCCAGTTGGCGAATGAGATCGGGCTGGATCGAATCGAGCGGCGGCACCGGCAGATGGCGGACTATATTTTGGGCGAGATGGTGAAGCGCGGAGCGGAGTCCTGGACGTCACCGGACCCGGCGCTGCGCTGCGCGATCGCCACGGTCAACGTCCCGCCGATTCAGCGGATGGACCTCGAAACGTGGATGTGGAAGACGCACAAGATCCGCATTCGCGGCGGGGAGCCTTCGAAGCTGCGTCTCTCGACCCCGTATTACCTGTTGCGGAAAGACGTGGATCGCTTCCTCAGCACGTTTGACGAGTACCGCCGGATGAAAAAATTCGCCTGACGGCCAAAACCCCGCGGTCTAAAGACCGCGGCTACAGGCGGCAAGAATTCCTCGTGCATGTTTATTTCAAGTGCGCGTCGAACCAGGCCAGCGTGCGCGCGATAACGTCGCGCTGGTGCGCGGGATTCGCGAACATGTGGCCTTCGTTCGGGTAGACGACGAATTTGTTCTCCACACCGAGGGTTTGGAGCGCGTGCCAAAATTCGTAGGACTGCGGCGGCGGGCATTCGCCATCGCTGTCGCCGACGAGGATCAGCGTGGGTGTCTTGGCGTTCTTGATGAAGGTCATCGGTGAGCTCTTGGCATAGACGGCGGGATCGTCATAGACCGACGCGCCGAAATACGAAATCATCCATTTGTCAATTTTGTTCTGGCCGTAGTAGCTCTGATAATTCGAGAGGCCCGCTCCGGCCATCGCCGCCTTGAAGCGATTCGTCTGCGTCACGGCCCACATGGTCATGAATCCGCCATAGCTCCAGCCGGTGATGCCGATGCGGTTCAAATCAATCGGAGCGACGCGCGCGGCTTCGTCCACGCCCGCCATGATGTCGCGAAAATCGCCGTAACCGAAGTCCTTCACGTTGGCGCGGACAAAGGCTTCGCCTTGTCCGAAACTGCCGCGCGGATTCGGATACAAAACGAAATAGTCCATGCCCGCGAGACCTGCGGCGAAATCATGGTTGCCGGGCCAGTGCGACTGCGCCATCGAAGCGGGTCCGCCGTGGACGTTGACGACGAGCGGATATTTCCGGGAAGCGTCGAAATTGCACGGGTAGAGCAGCCAACCCTGCACGCTGTAGGCGTCGCTCGTCCAGTGAATGCTCTTGGCTTCGCCCCAGGCGGGCTTGAGGCCAGCGTTGCGCTTGGTGATTTGCTTCCACTCGCCGACCTTTTTTCCAATAGGGCCAGCCCAAATTTCCGGGGGCGTGCCGTACGATTGGCGAATCAACGCAGCGGACTTGGCGTCGTTGGAGGTGGAAAGGGTGAAGCCCCAATTCCCAGAGGAAGCCAGTTCCGGTGAGTGCCACAAAACTTCGGGCTGGCCCGCCGCGGCGGGCTGGCCGCCGGCTGCGTCCACCGTGGCGATGGCGTCTTCACCATCCATGTATCCCGCAGCGAGGATCGTTTTTCCGTCCGGCAACCACCTGAGCCACGCCGCCGAGCCTTTCGCATCGGGTATGAGGTTTTGCAGTTCGCCGCCAACGGCGTTGACCGTGAAGATGTCGTTTCCGATGGCGCCTTCATCGCTCATGATCCCGGCGATGAAGGCGATTTTCTGGCCGTCGGGCGACCACGCGGGATTGGCGATCTGCAGCGGCGGCGTGTAGATGGATTTTGTCTCGCCGGTGGCGGCGTCAATCGTGTGGAGCTCGGCGACGTACCAGTTGTCGTCGCCGGAACCGTGCGCCGCCGTGGCGGCGAAGCGCTTGCCGTCGGGCGACCAGTCGTATTCATAGATGTACATGTCCGCAGGCGTGATCTGCCGCAGCTTGCCGCTGGCGACGTCCACGAGAGTCAGGCGCTGCTCGGTGACCGCTTCTTTTATTTCACCGGTCTGCACCGTTTCGGCAGCCAGCGGCCCAGCGGCGCGCGTGGCGTTCTCGGTGAAGAGGATGGCGAGGGTCTTGCCGTCGGGGGACCATCCGGGCGCGGCGAGGAAGCCTTTCACGCTGGTCAGTTTTTTGGCGGGGGCGCCTGCGGCGTCGGTCACATAGAGCTGAAGCTGGCCCGCTTTCGCGACGTCGGACAGAAACGCGATGTGCTTGCTATCCGGCGACCAAGCGACATTCCCTTCCGCGTGGGCCGCGGTGCCACTGCCGGCGGTGATCCGCTTCGGCGTGGCGTTCGCCTTCACATCGCTCACGTAAATTGCGGTGTTGCCCGTGGTCGCGCCGTCTTTGCCCTGAAGCGTTTCGACCCAGGCCACTTTCTTTCCATCGGGGGAAATCGCGGCCTGCTCGAAGGTGTGCGCCGCGAAGAGCGTCTTCACGACCGCATCGAGTGCGGAGGCAGGCTTTGGTTTGGCAGTAGGCTTCGCCGCAGGCGGCGCCTGCGCGAATGTTGGAACAACAGCGAAAAGCAAGATTCCGAAGCGGAGCGGTAAATTAGGGCTCATTGGTGTCTCCCGGCCGTGGCGTGCGGCGGGAAAGATAGACCAGGTGTAGAGTTCTCCGCAAGGGCGATGCACCCCCCACCCCCCTCCGTCGCGACGGAAAGTGTCCGCAAGCCATTGAGGGGAAAGAGGATAAAGGCGTTTCTGTTGGACGGGATGCGCCTCGCTCAGCCTGGTGTAATGGAACGGAAGAGCTTGAAAAGAAACGACTTAGGGGAGCTGAAGGCGTAAATCTGAAGTGAAAGGGGGATTGGCGTGGGGCCGTACGGACCGCTTCAGAGTGAACGTTCACGGCACATGATAGCAGGAAAGTTAGTGGCTGTCAAGAGTAACTCAGTAGCTATTCGAACGGAGTGGCAAAAAGGAGCTGAGTAGAACCGCAGCGCACGCCAGCTAAGTTGTCCCTCTTCCCCGGACAAAACACGAAAAGTTACGGCGATTTCCTGGGTTTCGAAAAGTGCCCAGTTGGATAAGAGACTCGTAGGCGTCCAATACGCTCCGGCCCATTGCGAAAGGCGGTTTGGGCACAAATACTGTTCAATACCATGAAAACGACAAGCATCTTCGCGCTATTGCTGACCCTCACTTCGGCCGGACCAGCAGCCGGGCAACAAAGAGTGTTCGACTGGCAGCCGGCCAACGATGA
>JBGOWC010000284.1:0-3467 GCA_041478415.1 Terriglobia bacterium | reverse complement strand
TTTGTTGCTGGGCGTCTCGATGATCGCCGTGCTGGTGCAACGAAAACGCCTTCGTCCTAGCGATTTGCTTCTCTTCACGCTTTTTGCCGTCGCCGCGCTCCATTCGATGCGCTATCTCTCACTCTTTGCGATCGTCTCCGTGCCGGTCTTTTCCGCGGCACTGCCGCCGCGTGATCTAGCCAGACCATGGAATGCTTCGCAATTGCTGCGTCTGGCGGCGCTTCTGTTCGCGACCATTCTCGGCGCGTGGCGGAGTCACAATGTCATTTCGAGCGTCGGTGAGATCGAGAAGGCGCGCTTTCCTGCCGCCGCGGTCTCTTTTCTCCAGCAACGGCATCTGTCGGGTCAGGTCTTCAATGCTTATTCATTTGGCGGATACCTCATCTGGCGTCTGTATCCGGACTACCGCGTCTACGTGGACGGCCGCGCCGACGTCTATGGCGATGCGTTTCTCGAACGCTTCATCGAGCTCTATGAGGGCCAGGTGGACCCGCGACCGGAGTTCGACCGGCTCGGAATCCGCACGGTCATCGTCGAGCCCGGCGCGCAAGTCGGGGCCTTGCTCGGCATGAGCCGCGGCTGGCAGAAAGTCTACGAAGACCGCGTCGCGGTCATCTTCACGCGGTGAGCCATCCAATCAGACGGGCGCGGTTGAGGCGCCGCAGACCGCAGTGCTATTCTGCGGCCTATGGCGGATCCAGCCACTTCTCCTCCGGTCGCGGCGGAACCTTCGCCGCCCTCAGACGCTCGACGCCAGCTCGAAGCGCTGCTGGAAGTCAGCGAAGCGATCGCGCAGCACCGTGATCTGGCGGCGTTGTTTCACGAGCTGGCCAAGCGCCTGCACAGCGTCGTGCAGTTCGATTTTCTCGCGCTGATCCTGCACGACCCGGCGCGTAGCGTCATGCGGCTGCACGTTCTGGAAACGCGCCATCCCACGGAAAAAGAAGCGGGTCACGAATCCCCGGTAGAGGGTACCCCCTCCGGCTGGGTCTGGCAGACGCAGCAGCCCGTCGTCGTCGAGGACACTTCACGGGACGCACGGTTTCCGGAATTCATGCAGCGCCTGCAAAAGGAAGGAGTCCACTCCATCGCACTCGTGCCGTTGACGACAGCGCAGCGGCGGCTGGGTGCGATGGGCTTTGGACGGCTGGCCGCGCACCGCATCGGCGATCCGGAGCTGCAATTCATGCAGCGAGTGGCGAGCCAGGTGGCGGTCGCGGTGGACAATGCGTTCAATCTCGAAAGCGCCCAGGCGTATCAGCGCCAACTGGCGCGGGAGCGCGACCGGCTGCAGGTTCTCCTCGAAGTGAACAACCTCCTCGTATCGAACCGGGATTTGCAGGAGCTGTTCCGCGGCATCGTGACAACGCTCGAGCGCGTCATCCATCATGATTACACCAGCCTGGCGCTCCATGATCCGGCGACCGGCCTGATGCGCATTCACGCACTCGACTTCCCCGCCGGGCGCGGTCTGCTTCGTCCTGAAATGACGGTGCCGGTGGACGCGTCTCCCTCCGGCCGCTGCTTCAGCACCGGTCAACCTTGCGTGCTGCGCGGCGCGGAGATCGATCGTTTCCAGAGCGAAGTCGTGCGCATCCTGCGTGCGGAAGGCGTCGAAGCCATCTGCTGCATCCCGCTCTTCACGCATGGCCGCACCTTCGGCACGCTCAATCTCGCGGCGCGCCGCCACGACGCGTTTCCAGCGGAAGACGTCGAGTTGCTCCGGCAGGTCGCGGGCCAAGTGGCCATCGCGGTCGAAAACGCGCTCGCGTTCAAGGAGATCGACGCGCTCAAGGACAAGCTCGCCGAAGAAAAGCTCTACCTCGAAGAGGAAATCCGCAGTGAATTCAATTTCGAAGAGATGGTCGGCGAGAGTGCGGCGCTCAAGCGCGCGCTGGCGCAGGTCGAGCTGGTCGCCGCGGCGAACACCACGACGCTGATCCTGGGAGAGACCGGAACGGGCAAGGAGCTGATTGCGCGCGCGATTCACAACCTCAGCTCGCGGCACGAGCGCACGTTTGTGCGCGTGAACTGCGCGGCAATCCCCTCGGGATTGCTCGAGTCCGAGCTGTTCGGGCACGAGCGCGGCGCGTTTACCGGCGCGGTGACGCAGAAGATCGGCCGCTTCGAGCTGGCCGACCGCGGCACGCTTTTCCTCGACGAGGTGGGGGATATCCCGCCCGAGCTGCAGCCGAAATTGTTGCGCGTGCTGCAGGAGCAGGAATTCGAGAGATTGGGCAGCACGCGCACGATCCGGGTGGACGTGCGCGTCGTTGCGGCGACGAATCAGGACCTGGCAAAGCTCGTGGCTGAAAAGCAATTTCGCAGCGACCTCTACTATCGCTTGAATGTTTTTCCCATTCACCTGCCGGCGCTGCGCGAACGTCCCGGCGATGTGCCGCTGCTCGTCCGCTATTTCGTGCAGAAGTACAGCCGGCGATTGAATAAGGATGTGCAGTACGTTCCCGCGGACGTGATGGACGCGCTGGTGAGCTACGCGTGGCCGGGAAATGTGCGCGAACTGGAAAACCTCATCGAGCGCGCGGTGCTGCTGTCTCCCGGCAAGGAGCTCCGCGTGCCGCTCGCGGAGCTGAAGGCTTCGGGGGCGATGGCCGGAGCCGTCGCCGCGGAAACTGCGCCCCTTTCCCTTGCCGCTCCGATTGCCACGCTCGAAGAAGCCGAGCGGCAGCACATCTTGCGCGCACTGCGCCAGACGCGTTGGCTCATCGCTGGGCCGCGCGGCGCCGCAATTCTCCTCGGCATGAAGCGCACAACGCTTCAGGCGCGCATGCGCAAACTCGGCATCTGCCGCCCTATCTGATTTTCCACGCTCCACCTGCGAACTTCCATGAAACAGGACCGTCTGTCGCGCAGGTAACAAATGGACGCCGCAATGGTTCCCCATCGACGCCGCCTGCTACTCTGACTGAAACAAGATGATTGCAAAGACTCTGTTGTTTGTCGGCCTGGTCGTTTCAGCGAGTGGATTCGTCTCACCGCCGCTCGCGCTCACCGCGGGGATACTTTTTGGCTTGAGCTTCGCGCATCCCTATCCGTCGGAGAGCAGAAGTCTTGGCGCGTTCCTGCTGAAAGCCTCCGTGGTCGCTCTCGGATTCGGAATGAACCTGCACGACGTCTTGAATGCAGGACGGAGCGGATTTGTCTATACGGCGCTGGGAATCGCGTTCGCGCTCGGAGCGGGCCTTGCGATCGGCAAAGCGTTGCAGGTGCGGAATACTTCCTCGTTCCTGATCAGCACGGGAACGGCGATCTGCGGCGGCAGCGCCATCGCTGCTATCGGCCCGATCATCGGAGCGGATGACGAAGAGATGGCCGTCTCCCTCGGAACCGTGTTTCTGCTGAATTCGATTGCGCTGCTCATCTTTCCGCTGATTGGATGGGCGCTGCATCTCTCGCAAGCGCAGTTTGGCCTGTGGGCGGCGCTGGCCATCCATGATACGAGCTCG
>JBGOWC010000158.1:0-5523 GCA_041478415.1 Terriglobia bacterium | reverse complement strand
GATGACGCGCGATACGGCCGAAGCCTGCCTTCGCGCGCTCGAGCAAACGGAAATACCCACTGTGGACATCACCGGCGGCGCACCGGAACTGAATCCAAATTTCCGCTGGCTGGTTGAGGGGTCGCGCGGGCTCCGCCGCCACGTGATGGATCGCTGCAACCTGACGGTTCTGCTGCTTCCGAGCCAAGCGAATCTCGCCGAGTTTCTCGCACAGCATCGCGTGGAGATCATCGCCTCGCTGCCTTATTATCGCGCCGCGCAGACCGATGCCCAGCGCGGTGACGGCGTTTTCGAGAAATCCATAACGGCGCTTCGCAAGCTGAATGCATTGGGCTACGGGAAAGAAGGCTCGGGGCTCCTTCTGAATTTGATTTACAACCCGGTCGGTGCGTTCCTGCCTCCGAAGCAAACAGCGATCGAAGCGCAATTCAAGCGCGAACTCGAGCGGCAGCACGGCGTCGTTTTCAACCGTCTTTTTACGATCACCAACATGCCGATCAGCCGGTTTCTCGAATTTCTGCTCGACAGCGGAAACTACGAAGACTACATGGAGCGGCTCGTGAACGCGTTCAATTCCGAAGCCGCGACAAACGTGATGTGCCGCACGACGATTTCGGTTGGCTGGGACGGAAGTCTCTATGACTGCGACTTCAACCAGATGCTCGAATTGCCGACCGGTTTCGGCGCGCTGCAGAACATTCGCGACTTCGATTTCGCGGCGTTGGCTCGGCGGCGAATCCAGACCGGGAATCACTGCTACGGCTGCACCGCCGGAGCAGGATCCTCCTGCGGTGGCGCAACGGCATAGGCCCGGGAATGAGATGAGGCCATCGTACTCTGCTCGAACGGCGGCTTTGGTAAGTGTGGTTATTTTTGGCGGAATACTGCTTGCTGCGTGTCTAGCTACGTCACCTGCCGCGACAGCACGTTCAGCGGCCGGAATTCATTTTCGGAACGTAACTGTTGGAAAATCTACTTACCGTTATGAAATCTACGTCCCATCTGACTGGACTCCCAGCAAGAAGTGGCCTGTCATTCTCTTTCTGCATGGCATCGGTCATCGGGGCCAATACCCTCTTGGAAAGACCGAATCCGTCTTGGCACGTTTGTTCTTGGGATACCAGAAGTCACCGGAGGCCGTGATTGTCTTTCCACGATGTCCTGCCGATGCGACGTGGATCGAACCCCGCATGGAAGAGTTGGCGCTCAAAGCTCTGAGCCAATCTCTGCGGGAGTTCAATGGCGACCCGAATCGGGTTTATCTCACTGGCCTTTCGATGGGAGGCTACGGAACCTGGTATCTGGCTTCGCGACACCCGGGAAAATTTGCTGCGATCGCGCCGATTTGCGGGGGCATCCGCGCCCAGCCTTTGATTCCACTCCCAGCTGTTTTGACGGGCGACAATCCGTACGCCGATGTAGCCCGGAAGATTGCGCCCACACCAGTGTGGATTTTCCACGGTGCGGCGGACGATGTTATTGACGTGACCGAATCAAGGCGGATGGCGGAGGCAATCAAGGCGGCGGGCGGTGAAATGCACTACACGGAATATCCAACCGTCGGCCACGACTCATGGAACAAGGCATACGCCGAGCCGGAATTCATCAACTGGCTGCTTTCGAAGACGCTGAGCGGGCGGGGCGTAGAAACGAAGTGAAAATGTCCGCGGGGGCACTCGCTGACAGCAAGTGCCCCTGCGAAACAAACCGGGGTACAGGCGAAACGCTATCCTACTTCTTGTGGTAGTTCGGGAACGGCGGGTGCGGCGGAATGACGACGGGATTTTTCTTCAGCGCTTCCATCGTCACTTGCACGGCCCTTTCGAGCTGCGCGTCGTGTCCCGCAGCCACCGACGCAGGATCGTTTTCCACTTCGACGTCCGGCGCGATTCCGTGGTTTTCCACTTCCCATTCACCATGCAGGCCGAAGATGGCCACGCGCGGTGAGGTGACGAGGCCGTTGTCAATCAGCGGCGGGTAGCCGTAGATGCCAACGAGGCCGCCCCAGGTCCGCGTGCCGACGAGCGGCCCGACCTTGTCCTGCTTGAACATCCAGGGCAGCGCGTCGCCGCCGGAGCCGGACATTTCGTTGATGACCATCGTCTTCGGTCCGTAAATCTGCGCCAGTGGCGAGCAAAACTCCTCGCCCTCGCGGGTGATGTTGCAGTTGCGCAGCGGCCGCTTGAGCTGGTCAATGATGTAGTCGGCGATTTCGCCGCCGTGGTTGTAGCGCTCGTCAATCACGGCGCCTTCCTTGCCGACTTGCGCATAGTAGAAGCGGTTGAAGTTCAGAAAACCACCGACCGCCGTGTCCGGCACGTGGACGTAGGCGAGCTTGCCGCCGCTCAGCTCATCCACCTTGCGGCGGCTGTCCTCTTCCCAGGCGCGGTTGCGCAGCGCAAAGTCGCTGGGCAGCGGCACGACGGTGACTTCCCGCGCATCCTTGCCGTCGGCGTTCGCGCTGACCTTGATCTTGATCTGCGTGCCCCCGGTGTTTTCGAAAAAGCTATAAACATCGGCGGCCGGGCGAACTTCGCGGCCGTTCACTTCGATCAAGTATTCGCCCGTCTTCACATCCACGCCGGGCTGTGTGAGCGGAGCTTGCAAATCGGGATTCCAGTTTTCGCCGTTGAAAATCCGGGCGAAGCGGTAGCGGCCGTTTTCGATTTTGTAGTCGGCCCCGAGCAAGCCGCCCTTCACCTTCTTCGCTTCCGGCAGGTCGCCGCCGAAGATAAACATGTGGCCAACGGTGATCTCGCCGAGCATCTCGTCGAAGAGATAATTCACGTCGCCTCGTCCTCCGGCGCCCTTCAGATACGGAGCATACTTGCGCTCGGCGGCGTTGAGGTCCAGACCGTGATGGCCGGGATCGTAGAAAAAGTCGCGCTGGATGCGCCAGACCTCGTGATACATCTGGCTCCATTCCACACGCGGGTCCACGTAGATTTCCATGCCGTCCAGCTTCAATGCGCCATCGCCCGGTTTTGGCGCAGCAGCGGTGGCCACAATGAACCAGCCGGCCGGTCCCTGCCGGTAGAGCGCCTTTTCCCCGTTGGCGGAAACATCGAACGCGCTGATTCCACCCACAAACGGCTCGGTCTTGCGCGTTGTCAGATCAAATTTCGACACGCTCGCGAATGTGGGTCCGGTCAGAGACGGAACCACGGGAAACTCCAGCAGGAACAACGTGCCGGTCTTCCCTGCCACGAGGCCGGAGTAATTCGCCGGGCGGATCGGTAGCGAGACGATGCGCTGGCCGATGCCGTCGAGATCGATAGTGACCTTGACGGGTTCTTCTTTCTTCTCGCCTTCTTTCCCCTTCTCACCCTCTTTGCCCTTGTCGCCTTCTTTGGTTTTTTCGGCCTCCTTGCCCTTGTCCGCGCCGGCGGCTTCGGCTGATTTTTCCGCCGCAATTTTTTCTTCATCGCTCTGCGGCTCGGCCGGCGAAGGATCTCCCTTCTTCAGCACCACGGCATACACGCTGCGGGAAACAGGATGCTGGAAGCTGGAGAGATCGAGCCAACCCGCCGAGAGACCCACGTCGGTGCTGGCGGTGAAATAGAGTGTTTTGCCATTCTTATCGAAGACGGAAAAACGTGCGTCACCCAGACCATCCGTGAGCTGGGAGACTTTGCCCGAGTCCAGCGAATAAACAAAGATAGCGTGCAGATGGTTCTGCAAGAGTTTCGCGTAGGTTAGCCATTTGCTGTCCGGCGACCACGCCGGATCGATGCTGGTGGAAGGATCTTCATACTTGTCCGTGTCCGCCTTGACGGGCGTGCCTTTCTCGATGTCCACGTACCAAAGATTGAGCCGCTTGTCCGTATAGGCGATCTTCTTGCTGTCGGGCGACCAATGCGGGCCGTAGAAGAACGACGGCGGATTGCCGAGATTGATTTTCTTCCCCTGACCGAGACCCGTCTGGTCGCTCAGGTGGAGAGCGTATTCTCCGGATTCATCGGAGAAGTAAGCGACCCACTTGCCGTCCGGCGACCACGCCGGGTCGCGCTCCGCAACGGCCGTTGTGCGCGTGAGATTGCGGATGTCGCCCTTCTCTGCCGGGGCGGTGAGAATTTCACCATGGGCCTCGAAAGCGGCGCGCACGCCGGTTGGGGAAATCGATCCGGCTGAAATCTTCTCGGCGGCCTTGATGTAATGCGCGCGCGTCGAGGGCAGGTCGCCGGAGATGCGGATGTCCACCTTTTTCGACTTGCCGCTCGCGGGATCGAATAGATAAATCCCCCCGAACTGCTCGTACACGAGCGCGCCGGGGCCCGCCGAGACTGATTTGAAGTCCAGCCCGCTGTTGGCGATGGCCTGCTTTACGGTCTTCGATTTTGTGTCGTAAGAGAAGAGCGTGACCGCGCCGCTGCGATCGGAGAGAAAATAGACCGTGTCGCCGACCCAGATCGGATTCGAGTCGTTCGAGTTTTCGCGCGGGATGCGATCGAGGGCGAGGTCGCTGAGGCGGACGATGTAGATCGGCGTTGTCTGCCCGCCGCGATAGCGCTTCCAGGACGTCTGCCACTTCAGATTCGGGACGTAGGCGAGCCGCGTCGCATCCGGCGAATACGAGGCGTCTTCGCCGCGCCACATCGGTAGCACTTCCGGCCAGCCGCCCTCGGGAGACACCGTGTAGAGGCGATCGAAGTCGGCGAAGGCTTCGCGCGCGGAACGGAAGAGGATGCGCTTGCCGTCCGGCGTCCACGCGACGGCGACGTCGGGGCCCGGGTGCCAGGTCAGCCGGCGCGGCTCTCCGCCCGCCGCGGAAACGATGAACGCGTCCACGTTGCCGTCGTACTCGCCGGTGAAGGCAATCCATTTTCCATCCGGAGAAAAGATGGGCTGGGATTCGTGTCCGCCGGTTGTGAGCTGCCGCGCGTCGCCGCCGTCACGCCCAACGCTCCAGAGGTAGCCGCCGTAGCCGAAGACGATCTGCGTCTTACTGAGGGCGGGCGATTGTACGAGCAACGGCGTGCTGTCTGTTGCAGCGGCGGCCGATCCAGCAAAGAGCAGGAATGCCACGAAGAAAATTCCGATTCGGAAACGCATCTATAATCCTCCGTCGAAAATACGATTCGAGTTACGAAAACACAGGGCCCCGTATTTTGAAAATCATTTTGGCGCAGCCACTGGCGGCCAGAAGCCGGGGTCTGCGATCGCGCGCGTGTCGATCTGCAATGCATACTTCGCGGCCGACGCGCGAATTTCAGACGCCTTGCCGATCAACACGAACACCAGATTCTCCAGCGGATAGTGCTTTCGAATCGTCTGCAGCGCGATTTCCGGCGTGACCGCGTCCACGCGCGCCTCGAGCTCGTTCACTTCGCGATCGTCAAGCCCGTAAAATTCGTTTGAAGCGATACGCCCCGCGAGCTGCGCGGAGGTCTCGATCGTCGGAGGGAACTGCCCCTTGATGTAGCTCTTCGCCGAATCGAGCTGCTCTTTCGTGACTCCTTCTTTGTGAAACTTCCGCAGGACCTCCAACGCCAGATCAATCGCCTGTGTCGTTGTCGCGTTCTG
>JBGOWC010000008.1:0-13291 GCA_041478415.1 Terriglobia bacterium | reverse complement strand
GTCCAGGAAACGACGGCGGTGGATTATCTGAAAACGCTGGCGGTGAGCCGCATGTATCTCGACAACTTTGACCATATCCAGTCGAGCTGGCTCACGCCTGGAATCAAGGTCTGCCAGGTCGGATTGCAGTTTGGCGCCGACGATGTCGGCAGCATCTTGATTGAAGAAAACGTGGTCTTCGCCGCGGGCGTACGCAACCGCACCAACGAATCCGAGTTGCGCCGCGTTATCTCCGACGCGGGCTTCATCCCCGCCCAGCGCGATACGCTCTATCGTTCCTACGCCCTGAAATAAGGGAAAATCTCAGGCCGGGGCCGGACTCGAAGTCCCCAAGGGCTCACCGGGACGGCGGAGCATTTTCCACGTGCCGCGAACGATCCAAGCGACGAGCAATACGTTCACGATGGCCGTCAAGTAACCCGACTCGCCGACAGCGAGCGGGGTGCCGACCGTCGCGCGGTCGAATGCGCCCTGGATGATGGCGTTCCACGCTCCGTGAAAGAGCACCGCGGGCCAGACGCTTCCCGAACGCAAACGCAGAAAAGCCGCCAGATACGCCACGGCGACGACGTCCACCACAAACAGCATTGCCGAAATCCGCGGATGCGGCCCGGCCGCATATTGGCCGCTCAGAATCAATGGTACGTGCCAGCACGCCCAGATCAATCCGCTGACAAGGACCGGCTTCGGCACGCCAGCGTCAATCAGCCGCGTCAGCATGTAGCCGCGCCAGCCGATCTCTTCGCCCGCGGCGGAAACGCAGCTGAGAACGGTATTGATCGTCGCCATCAAAACGACCGCGATCAGAAAGTTGGCGGCAGGATTCGCGACGTAGACGCGCGCGCTGGCCGGGAGCGGCGCCTGGAATTGCGCAAGACCCATGGCCCACGCTGCACCGTAAGCGGCGAAGCCGACCACAAGGGGGTAGAGCCACGCAGTGAGAAGCGCCTTTCCTCCTTCACGCCCGCCGATGCGGAACGAAATGTCGCCAATGCCCTCGCGCAGGGCGAGCCGCGCGACAATCGAAGCGACCGTCGGCGTGTACATCAATGCGAACACCAGGCCGATGTGCTTGCCGATGGACTCGCCCGTCTGCAGCAGCCGCCACTCCAAAAATGCCGAGCCGGCAATCAGAACAGCGAAATAGATGGCCAGCCCGCGGCGCGCCTTTTCCCGGATTGCAACGTTTGTTTCACTCATCGTGCGGGCATCCTACGCCTTGCCGGGCGACAGGGCAACAAGAACGGATAGTGAGCGCTAGGAGCGCCGGACGGGAAGGTGCAGCGTGACTTCGATTTCTTCGTTATCGGCGAGGGCCAGCGGCTCGAGCAGTTGGAGCGCGCCGTTGCGATACCGGACGCGAACGCGCGGACCATCGCATCCCCGCTTGCGGGCGTATTCCTGTTCGCGCTTGAGATCATCCGCCGTCAGCTTCTTCCCAGAGAAGAACTGCACCCTCGCCGGCGCAGTTTCGTCCAGCGCCTCGTTGGCGAGCGTATCGGCCTCGCGATTTTGCTCGCGATAGACGTGAGCGATCGCGAACGAAGCCAGTCCCTGCGACATTTTCCTGGCGCGCTCGAAGAGCGGCTTCAAGTCCACGCTCTTGACCTTGTATTGGCCGCGCATCTGCTTGACCATCAATTCCGAATCGCTTTCGATGCGCAACGCACGAATCCCATGCGCTTGCGCGTAATCGAGCGCGGCGATCAGGGCGTAGTATTCGGCGACGTTATTCGTCATGCGGCCGATATATTTCTTCAGCCGCGCGACGACCGTGCCCGCCGGGTCGCGCACCGCAACCCCATACGAGGCAGGGCCGGGATTGCCGCGCGCTGCGCCGTCAATATTCGCCGTGTGATGGCCCGCTTGGGAGGAGAGCAGCGGTCCGGGATCGTCGAACAGTTTTCTCCCGCGTGCCGGAGCCGGACGTTTCGTCATGGACGCGGATCTGCCGCTGCCGAAGCGGCATTCTCCCCGGGCGTGGCTGGATTGGGAGCTGGGGGCGGCTCGACGAAATAGAGAATCCCCCCGCACGTCTCGCACAGAAAGATTTTTTCACTGGTTTGATCGCGCAGCTCCTGATAGATGTGCGGCAGAACGCGCATACCACAACCCCGGCATTGTTCATTCCGCGATTCGGCCAGAGCCAGGCCGTGATGGCGTTTCGCAATGCGGGTGTAGAGATCGCGCAAGTCCTCCGGCACGGGAGCCAGCGCCGCATTGCGCTCGGCGAGCGCCGCCTTCAGCTCCGTTTCCCGCTCCGCTCGCACGACGTCAATCTGCTTCCGCTCGGCGGCAAACATTTTCTCCGCATCTTTCAACGCGGCATCGGCAGCCTTCACTCGCCGGTCGAGTACTTCGGCGGCCATCAAGTGCTCGAGTTGGCGGTCTTCGGCCTTGGCCATCTCGGCTTCGGCGTTCGCGATTTCGTGCTGGAGGGCTTTGTAAGCTTCGTTGGTCTTCACCGCTCCGCTCTGGTCGCGGTACTTGCGGGCGCGCTCTTTCCACTGCTCGACGTCGAGCTCGAATTTCTTGCGTTCCGTGAGGCCCTTGGTGAAGGCTTCCTTGGCTGCGGCAACTTCCGCCCGCGCGCCGGAGAGCTTGGCATCGGCTTCACGAATGCGCTTGGGAAACGAGTCAAGTTCGCCGCGAAGCACGGCAATGCGCAGGTCCACGCGCTGGACTTCGACGAGATGCGGAATGGCGGGATGCATGCGGCGAAATTCTAACACATGGGCTTCCAGGCTCTTGCATTCCGGCGCGGGCTGCCGGGATGGCTCCTCGGCGACCCCGGGCTGGCATGAGTCTTTTTTGATGCCTCGGACGTATATCCCTTCGTATGATCCCGGCAGCAGCCATTACGTGGGAGGCGTCTGTGGGCCCCCAGACGGAAAGCGCGGAAGCCGCCCGATTGCGCCGCGGCGATCCCGAAGCGCTCGAGGAGCTTCTTGCGCGGTACCAGCACCGGCTTTACCGGTATCTTTTGAGGTTCGCTCGCGACCGCGCGCTGGCGGACGACCTGTTCCAGCAGACCTGGCTGCGCGTGGCGCAGAAGATCCGGCAGTACGATCCCAGCCGCAACTTCGACGGATGGCTTTTTTCGGTGGCACGCAATCTGGCGATCGATCATCTGCGGCGCTACCGTCCGGAAAGCCTCGATGAGCCGGTTCCGGGCGATCCAGCCGGCGAGCCTCGGCACGCGCGCCTTGCCGCGCGCGGACCATCGGCCCTCGACCGCGTGCTTGAGCGCGAACGTTCGGAACGCCTGGTAACGGCGCTGGGATCGTTGCCGTGGATTTACCGCGAGGTGCTGACACTGCGGTTCGAGGAAGAGATGAAGTTGGAAGAGCTGGCCGAGGTTCTGGATGTGCCGCTCTCGACGGCAAAAACGCGTCTGCGGCGCGGCCTCGAACAGTTGCGGCAAATTTTGGAGACACAGGCATCGCCCGGGGCATGGTCATGAACGAACACGACGCAATCCGCGAGCTGCTGCCACTGGCGGCGGCCGAAACACTGGATGAAAAGGAAGAGCGGCGCCTCGATCAGCATCTGCTTTCGTGCTCGGACTGCGCCGCCGAACTCGGCCAGTGGCGCGCGCTTGGGCACGGCCTGCGCCGCCTGCCCACCCCGCAGGCCTCCGCCGTGCTGCTTGAGCGCACGCGGCAGCAGATGCGCGCCCAGCTGGCGGATGCCACCGAGCGCAGCGCGAATCCGTGGGTGATGGGATTCCTGGTGCTTTTGAGCTGGACATTTGCCCTGGCGACCTGGCCGATCGTGAGATTTCTCACCGCAGGGGCACTGGGCTGGCTGGACATGAGTTTTCGCAGCGCGTGGCTCGGCCTGGTGGGATACACGGTGCTCGGATGGATCGTCGCCGCAGTGGCGGCGATCTTCCTGGACCGGCGGCCGGCTGGAAGGAGAACAGCATGAACCGGAAAGAAAGCGCATGGCAGGTCATCCCGGCGACCGCAAAATGGATCGGCCTTTTGATCCACATCGGTTTCGGTTTCATTCTCCGGTTCGCGGTCTTGCCGTCGGATCCACAGATGCGGGCGTGGCAGGAGTGGCAGAAACTCCTGTTCTCGTTTGGCATTCCGGTTTTCTTCCTCATCTACGCTCTGATGGCCGGCTACGTCTACGGAGACGCGCAGCGCCGGGGGATGCGCCACGTCATGTGGACGTTCATCACCGCGCTGATGCCCTATGCCATCGGTTTCATTATCTACTTCGTGATCCGCGATCCTCTTCTGGCCATCTGCCCGAGCTGCCAGACCATGGCGCGCCCTGGCTTTGCATATTGCCCGAAGTGCGGGAGCGAGCTGAAGCAGTTCTGCCCGTCGTGCCGCCGTCCCGTGGAACTGGACTGGAGCAACTGCGCTTTCTGCGGCTGCAAGCTGAATACGCCTGCGGTGCCGGATTCCCCTGCGATGGTTCCACCGCCGAATCCAGACGCCCCCTCGTAGCGGTTTACTTGTTTGTTAGAGACAATTGCGATAGGCTGCGCCGCAAGAGGCTTAGGTCTAGCGCGCCCATGGCTCTTTCCTGGGAAAAGCTGGTGGAACGCTGGCAGACCGCGGGCGTCCTCGACGCCGAGGCGGCCGAGCGCATCCGCGCGTTTGAAGCCACGCAGGATCCGAGTGAGCGCCTCCGCTGGCCGGTCGTCCTAGCGGTAGCGCTCGGGGGAGTCCTGCTCTGCGCCGGTGTGCTGCTGTTTGTCGCGGCGCACTGGGACGACCTTTCTCCCGGCGCGCGTTTCTCGCTGGTTCTGTTCATGGTTGCCTTATTCCCCGTGGCGGGCGCGCTGACGGCGGAGCGATTTCGCGCCCTGTCCACGACCTTTTACGCCGTCGGAACGATCTGCACCGGGGCAGGAATTTTTCTTGCCGCGCAAATCTTCAATTTGGAAGAGCATTGGCCCAGCGGGATTCTGCTGTGGGCATTGGCGGCGCTGGCGGGTTTCCTGCTGCTCCGGGACTGGGTGCAGCCGACGTTGCTGGCTTTGCTGGCACCCGCGTGGCTCGCGGGGGAATGGTGGGTGCGCACCGAGGGATATGCGCGCAATGCGAAGATTCCATCGGAAGGCCTGCTCCTGCTTGCGCTCACGTACTTCACGGCCCGTACAACCGGCAAAGAATCCACGATCCGGAAGGCCCTCGTATGGATCGGGGGAATCATGGCGATCCCTTTCACCTTCTCCCTCATTGAATCGGACGACAACTACAACTGGATGTATCGCATGCATCCACTGCCGATTCCTCTGATGCTCCTGGTAGTGGGATGGGTTATAGCTCTTGGGATCCCGCTCGCGCTGGCCATCTGGCTGCGTGGAAAGGCAGCCGCGTTGAATGTTTTGGCATTGGTTTGGGTTCTTGTGCTCGGAACGATGAAACCGGGGCGGGCTTCGGAGGCAAACTCACTGGTCGCATTTGCCTGGCACTCGCTGGGACCCTACATTTGGTGCGCGGCAGGGTCTATTGGCCTGATCGTGTGGGGTGTTGCGGAAAAGCGCCGCGAGCGGATCAACCTAGGCGTCATCGGATTCGCACTGACGATCTTCGTATTCTACTTCTCCAATGTGATGGACAAGCTGGGCCGCTCCGCCAGCTTGATTGGATTCGGGGCGATCTTCCTCATTGGTGGATGGAGTCTCGAACGGGTGCGGCGCCGGCTGATCGCGCGTGTGAAGGAGAGTGCAGCGTGAGCGGCTGGAAAAAGGGCGTGCTGCTCGCAGTTGTGCAGGTCGCACTAGTGGCGAGCCTGGGCGCAAAGCTGAAATGGGATCGCACTCACCTGCCACGCGTATGGGCGAAAGTTCAAACCTACGACCCCGACCTGCCAATCCGCGGACGTTATCTAGCCTTGCGATTGCAGGTGAAGCCGGTGAGAGCCACCCAACACCGCTCAGGCGGAGGCGGAGCACTCTCTGGATGGGAGGCGGTCGAACCAAAACGTGAGTTAAAGCGCCTCCTATCAGATCTCACCGAATCTTATGTGAACGTGAGTTTGCGAGCAGAAAAGAATGAGCTTGTGGGCGAAGTAGTAGAACCTCCGCAGGGCTACACGGTTGTTCTCCGGGATACGGCTGCTGGGCGTGAAGGTTTCTTGCAGGAGCCTGTCCTCTACTTCTTGCCGGAGCATGCGCCGGATCCTTGGCAACAAGCTCGAGGCGGCGAACTGTGGGCTGAGGTCTCGGTGCCGCCAAACGGGCCGCCACGCCCGATCAGGCTGGCGATCAAGCACGGCGACAGTTTTACACCGCTCGAGATCCCCTAACTGCGCCGGCGTTCAGGAACGCGCTTCGCGGCGGACGAGCGTCGCGTCAATGAAGAAGCCGATGCCGACGGCCAGAGGTATCGCGCCAAATGACGCGGCAACCCAGGCGTCCGGCTCGACGCGCCCGATCAGCCCGAACGTCAGGATGTAGCCGAGAGCTCCCGCGACCAGCAGGATGCCCGCCCGGCGAGAACGCGCCGCCTGCGATAGTTCCGGCTCCATCGGAACGGCAACGCCCTTGGCGATCGCCGCCAGCCTTTCCTCGGTCCTGAGCCTCCTCACGCGAAAATACGTGTACATCAGCGCCGCGGGGACGCTGAAAATCAAGAACACTGCGACCAATCCAATCACGTTTCCGTCCATGTCTATCTCCTCGTGCCCCCGCGCTCTGGCGCAGGAACGAATTCTGGAATGAGCCCTGTTCTGGAGAAAGGTACGAAGACTGTCCTGGAAATGTTCCTGGGTAGCAGCGGAGCTGCCACCGCGGCGGATTAGTTCGCTTCGCGCACCTGCATGGTCTGATCGATCGCGAAGCCGGGGTAGCGGATGGGAGATCCCGCGGGCGCGGGAGCGTGCTCCGCTCGAACCGTGAAATTCGTCCCCGAGCATTCCACCGAATACGTGTAGCCGTCCCGTTCCGTTCGAGACATCGTCATGGACTGCGAGGAAACGAGCCCACTAAGCGAAGCGCATTGCCCTTCCTGCGCGATGTGCGCGCGTTCCGCCTGCGCAATTTGCAGGAGATCGCTTTGCACGCCGGTGAGTGAGATGGCCTGCGTCGGAGCGGTGCCTTCCGCTGCGGTGGGCATCCGCTTTACATAGAAGAAGTAAATTCCCCCGACAATCAGGGCCACCACCAGGACGCTCGCGAGCGCGCGCATGAGGCGATTGTCGCGCTGCCGAACATCGGGCGCAAGCGTGCGTGGCGCATCGGATACCTTCTCCGCGCTTCCCGGTTGACACACCGCTGGCGTTCCAGTAACAAAGAACACAGTTTCCACATAGGAGTCTCGTCTCATGAAGAGAAAGTCCCCAGTCGTTCTATATCTTGCCGGTTTCTGCTGCGTGCTGCTCACGCTGCCGGCCGATCTCCTCGCCGCACCCCAGTCACCCGGACAGCGCGCCGGTCAGGTGGATCGCCTGATTCCCGCGGTGGGCATTGCGCGCGGCAGTCAAACCATTACGGCCTCCCCGAAGAGCGTTGTGTTCTGGCAGGATCAGATCAATACCAAGGCGGGCGCGCGGGCGCGCATCTCTCTCGATGATGGGTCGATCCTGAACGTGGGCTCGGAAGCCTCCATGCGCGTGGTGAAGCACGATGCCGGCGCGCAACAGACCGATCTCGAGCTGACCTATGGGAAGCTGCGATCGCAGGCGGTGAAGATTACGAAGCCCGGCGGAAAATTCGAGGTCCGCACACCGGCCGGCGTCGCGGGCGTTGTGGGGACGGACTTTTTCATCGCGTTTGAAAACGGCGTGATGAACGTCATCGTCTTCGAGGGCATCGTGCGGGTTTGCAACCTGGCAGGCGTTTGCGTGGACGTCAAGGCCGGACAAATGACCAGCGTGCGCTCGGGCGACAACTCGCCTCCGCTGCCGCCCGCACCGGCCCCTCTGGACATGCTGGTGCAGGCGGGGAATGACACCACCATCGCACCGAAGGGACAGGCGCCGGGTATCCAGCAGGCAGGCCAACATATCAGCAAGGGCACGGCGATAACTCTGGGAATCTTGGCGGCGATACCCGCCATTGTTGTCCCCATCGTGACGACCCGCGGGAACAACGCCGCGCTCCGGCCCCCGCCTCAGTGCAATCCGCAAACGAGTCCAACCGGGTGCGGATGATCCTCCCGCACCGACTCTGCGTCTAATTTGCATGCGCCGCTCCGGTCGCGGCCCGCGGCCGGAGCTTTTCCTCTTGCGTTGCCGGGTCCCCGGGAACCACGCATGGACAAGTGAGCAACTGGCGCGAGCCGCTTGCCATCAAACAAAATGCACTGGCGGCGCCCGCGATTTGTGCGCGGCACTCCGGCTGCAGTACACTGAATAATTCACGGTTCCGTCCAATCCTTTGTGAGGTTCTCCTTGACGACACCAGGCCGCCTTCGCGTTTCGCCGCTGCTTCTTGTCCTGAGCTTGCTCGGCGTTTGCCTCCCGGCGCAGTTGCCCGTGGCGCAGGCCGCCCCGCGGAACGGCGACGGCCGGCCGGAAGCAAATGCGGCGCGCTCGCCGTTGCTTGGGGCGATGAAAGCGGAGCTCGACCGCTCGCTGGACGTTCTCGGAAAGCTTGACCCGCCGGCCTACTTCATCGGCTACACCGTCACCGAAACCCAACGCGCGGATGTGTCCGGCTCAAACGGGGCGCTTCTGACCAGCGCCGAGGCGAAAAACCGCTGGCTCGAGGTGGCCGTGCGCTCCGGCAGCTACGACCTGGACAACACGCGGAAAGTCGGCGAACGGATGGCGGGCAACGCGGGCCCGGGCTCGCCGGTTCCGGTGGACGACGATGCCGAAGTGCTGCGGCGCGCCATCTGGCTCGAGACCGACCGGCAATACCGCGCCGCTGCGGAAGCGCTCATCAAGATCAAAACAGGCAAAGAAGTGAAGGTGCAGACAGCCGAGGGGCAAGCGCCGGATTTCTCCCGCGAAACGCCGCGCACTTCGATCGGGCCGCAGGCTTCCTTCACGCTGGACCGCCGGCCGTGGGAACAGAAAGTCCGCGCCTACACGCGCGTGTTCCGCGATTCACCCGCCATCATCAATTCCATCGTGACCTTCGCCGCGCAGGCCCGCAATCAATACCAGGTGACCAGCGAGGGTACCCAGCTCCAGTTTGGTGAAGTCCGCTACCGTCTCGAGCTCTTCATCCAGGGGAAGGCCCCGGATGGAATGGACATCAACCGCTACTTCAATTTCGACTGGGTGAATCCCGCCGACGCGCCGGACGAGAAGGCCGTTGCTGCCGCCGAAGCGACCATGCGCAAGGAGCTCGAAGGACTGGTGGCGGCGCCGCTCATCGAGCCCACCGCAGGCCCGGCAATGTTGACCGGGCGCGCTGCCGCGGTTTTCTTCCACGAAGTCTTCGGTCACCGCGCCGAAGGCCACCGGCAGAAAGACATCATGGAAGGGCAGACCTTCGCCCGAAAAGTAGGCGAGCCGATTCTGCCGGATTTCCTGAGCATCACCGACGATCCCACGATGAAGCGCCTGGCGACGACCGACCTGCTCGGCTACTACCAGTTTGACGATGAAGGCGTCCCCGCCCAGCGCGTGCCGCTCATCGAGCACGGCGTGCTGCGCAATTTCGAAATGTCGCGGTCGCCGCTGATCGGTTTTCCGAACTCAAATGGCCACGGCCGGCGCCAGCTCGGCTTTGCGCCGGTCTCGCGGCAGGGAAACCTGATCGTCCAGAGCAACAAGGCGGTGACGAACGCGCAGCTCCGTGCAAAACTCGTCGAGCTGATCAAGTCACAGGGAAAACCCTTTGGCCTTTTGATTGACGACATCGCCGGCGGGTTCACGTTCACCGGTCGCGGACAGCCGCAGGCGTTTCAGGTTTTGCCGCTCGTCGTCTACAAGGTGTTTCCCGACGGGCGCCCGGATGAACTGGTGCGCGGCGTGGACATTGTCGGCACACCGCTGGTTTCCCTGACGAAAATCGTGGCCACCGGCGACACGCCGGAAGTATTCAACGGCTATTGCGGCGCCGAGTCGGGCTCGGTGCCCGTAGCGGCAGCCTCTCCTGCGATCCTGATTTCCGAGCTCGAGGTGCAGAAAAAAGAAACTTCGACGGACAAGCCGCCCATCTTGCCTCCGCCGGCGCACGACGTGGTAAAGACAGGAGCGTCGCAATGAAGCGGGCCATCCACCACCTCACAACACTCTCCCTCCTCGCGCTATCCCTGCTTCAAGCGGCAACGCTCCACGCGCGCGCAAAGGCGGCACCGGCGGACAACGATCGCACGATTCAGGCCATGCGTGATGAGATGGCCCGTGCGAAGACGCGCCTCGAATTGAGCATTCCCGGCACGGACGCGCCGGTGCGGCCGTACTTCGTCCAATACCGGCTGCTGGACGTTGACGTCAAGACAGTCATCGCGGAGTTTGGCGCTCTGCTTTCCAGCACGACGACGCGCAACCGCTTCATGGCCGTCGAAGCGCGCATCGGCGGGTACAAGCTCGATAGTTCCAACTTCGTCGGCGAGGACGGATTCCGCGGATTCATCGGCTCGTCCGGGGCCGTCGGGATTGACCGCGATTACGATTCCCTCCGCCAGGACTTGTGGATCGCCACCGACCAGGCGTTCAAGGAAGCCGTCGAAACCTATTCGCGCAAGCGCGCCTACCTCAGCAGCCTGGCTCGCCAGCCGGACATGGATGATTTTTCGCGCGAACAGCCGATCGTTTCGGTCGACCCGCGGCTCGAGCCGGACTGGAGCGCGCGCAATTGGGACCAAGAAGCGCGCGACGCTTCGGCGGCGCTGCGCGCCTATCCGCAGCTCTACAACTCGCGGGTCACCTACTACTTTCTCTATGCCACGGAATACCTGCTGACCAGCGAAGGCACGGAGATCCGCGCCAGCCGCAGCCTCGCTTCGATCGAAGCCGGCCTCGAAACCCTGGCCGATGACGGCATGCCGCTGCATCACTTTTATTCCACCTACGCCGCGCGCCCGGCGGAACTCCCCGGCACGGACGCGGTTCGCAAGGGTCTGAACGTTTCCGCCACCGAACTCGTCGCCCTGCGCGCGGCGCCGCCGGCGCAGGACTACACCGGGCCCGTGCTCTTCGAAGCTCGCGCCGCTGCTCCCCTCCTCGCGCAAATGCTTGGTCCGTCGCTGAATGGCTCGCGGCCGCCGCTCGCCTTCGCGCCGGTGATGGACCAGATCCTCACTTCGTTTGGCGGGAAAAGCGATTGGGTAGGCCGCATCGGTGCGCGCGTCTTCCCCGCTGGAGTGACGCTCGTGGACGATCCCTCGGCGAAGGACTATCGCGGCCAGCCGCTCCTCGGCGGCTTCTCCGTGGATGAAGAAGGCGTGCGAGCGCAAAAGCTCACGCTCGTCGAGAATGGCGCGCTGAAAAATCTCCTGATGTCGCGGCGTCCCGGGCCTGATTCCGACCGTTCCAACGGCCACGGCCGCTCCGCCTTTCTCAACGATCCGCGCCCGACGATGAGCAATCTGCTTTTCAGCTCGAGTGAGACAGTTTCCTCGGACGAATTGCGGAAACGCTTCCTCGACAAGTGCCGTGAGGAAAAGCTCGCGTACTGCATCGTCGTCCGCGAGATGGATAACCCCATTCTCAGTTTCGATCGCCAGGACGATTTCTCCGAGCTGCTGGCGAGCCTGGGCGGCGGCGCGGGCACCGGCGACCGCCTGCCCCTGGTCGTCTATCGTGTTTACCCGGCCGATGGCCGTGAAGAGCTGGTGCGAGGTTCACGCATCATCGGTTTGAGCGTGCGCGCCCTGCGGAATCTCGCCGGCATCGGCGACGATTCGTACGTTCATAACTACATGCAGAGCCAGATCACGGGGTTTGCCGGCACCGCGCTTGGCGCGTTTGGAACCGCGCAGGGCGGACTGCCCGCGTCAGTAGTTGCGCCGTCGCTGCTCTTCGACGAAGTGGAAGTGCGGGGAGCGCGCGGCGAACCAAAGCGGCTGCCGCTCGTCTCCGCGCCGCAATTGACGGCTACGAGGTAGAATAGAACGAATGTTTCAAACGACGAACTCGGATCGGCGCGGCTTTCTCTGGGGGCTTGTTGCTGCTCTTGGGGCCGGCGCGCTTGCCTGGACGCAGCGTCGTCGCGTTTTCGGAGCCGCCACTCCCATGGACAATGCCGCGCCGAAAACCAAATCCGGACCTGTGAAAATTGTTCAATTTGCCGACGATGGGAAGCGCCTCGGTGTCGTAACGGTTCCAAAAGTCGTCAAGAGCGACGAAGAGTGGCGGAAACAGCTCTCGCCGGGGCAATTTGAAGTGACACGCCGCGCCGGCACCGAGCGCGCTTTCACCGGCGCGCTCAATAACGAACATGCCGCCGGACTTTTCCGCTGCATCTGCTGCGACAACGCGCTGTATAGTTCCGCCGCTAAATTCGAGTCCGGCACAGGCTGGCCGAGTTTCTGGGAACCCATCGCAAAGGAAAATGTCTCCGAGAATACCGATACGAGCCTCGGAATGGTCCGCGGCGAAGTCCTCTGCAAACTCTGCGACGCGCATCTCGGCCACGTCTTCGATGACGGCCCCCGGCCGACCGGCCTCCGCTACTGCATGAACTCCGTCGCGCTGCGCTTTGTCCCGCTCAAAAAATCGTAGCCAGGCGGCGCGCGGCTCCTCTCCTCCCCTTCCGCCAGCGCGTACTCAAGATCGGCGGACTAAGATTGCTGCTCAGGAGTCACGCGCCCAATCGAAGTGCGCGACGCTCGTGCTAGGCTAGGGGCGTGATCGCCGGGATTCGATTGGGAGAAGGGCTGCGCGAGAAAAAGCGCGCCGCGCTGCTGAGCGTAAGCTCGGCGGCAGTGCTTCTTGCGCTCAAAACATTCCTCACACTTCGCACCGGCAGCCTCGGCGTGCTCTCCGAAGCGCTGCATTCGGGCCTGGACCTCGTCGCGGCCATGATCACCTACCTCTCCGTGCGCGTTGCGGACGAGCCGGCGGATGAAGAGCACCCCTACGGTCACGGAAAATTTGAAAACTTTTCCGCCTTCGTGGAAACCGGTTTGTTGCTCATCACCGCGGTGTACATCATCTACGAGGCCTTCGCCCGGCTCTTCTTCCGCAGCGTGCACATTGTCCCGAGCGTGACCGCGATCGTCGTGCTGTTCGTGGCGCTGGCGATCGATCTGACGCGGGCCCGAGCCCTCCGGCAAGTCGCCCAAAAATTTCAGAGCGAAGCCCTCGAAGCGGACGCGCTGCATTTTTCAACCGATGTGTGGAGCACGCTCGTCGTGATTGCCGGAGTCCTCCTCGTGTGGATTGGCGAGGCGTGGAATTTGCCCTGGCTGATCTACGCCGACGC
>JBGOWC010000034.1:0-10505 GCA_041478415.1 Terriglobia bacterium | reverse complement strand
CCGCTGTGTTCGCCATAATATCCGGTCGGAATGCGTGCCATCTTTGGATCGCGGTACTGAAATCCGTGCACGGTTCTTCCGTGACGCAACGCCAGATAACCTTCCGACTGCGCGTCAATCACCGACAGCACGCCGTAGAAGTTTCTGGAGCGCGCGATGACGTGATAGAACTCCGCCTTTTGCGGGATGGCCAGTCCGGCGGTCAAGAGGATGAGCCCTGCCCGGGTCGTGATGCGCACCAGCCAGGGTTTTCCCGCCGTTTCCGGCGACCGGCGCTGCCGGACGTACAATAGGAGAGCGATACCAGCGAAACTCGCCGCGACGGCCTGCGGCGCCCACGCGGGAATTTTTGCCGCGCGCTCCCACGCCGGCGCCAAAACCCGGGGCGCGAGCAGAACAATCCCAGCCCCGGTCGCCGCCGCGAACCAAGTTGACCCCTTGCGCAGCCAGGAATTCGGATCGCGCGCCGCCACCCACAAGAGCAAACTCACGCAACCCAGGATTGCGATCGGAAATTCCCAATAGGCGGGGAAAATCTTCGGCGCGAGAAGGCTTACGAAGACTCCGCCCAGCGCTCCGCCGATGGAAATGCATAGATAGAACTGCGTAAGGCGTCCCGCCGAGGGCCGTGCGCGCGCCGCTTCGCCATGGCAAACCATGCATCCGGCGAACAGCACCGCGGAGGACGCCACGAGCTGCGCCATATAGGAATAACCGGCGTTCGGAAGGGTCACAATAACCACGAAGCCGGCCGCAATCGCGAAGAGCAGGTGGAATATTTCCCGGCGGTACCAGCGGTCGCTCTCAAAACACAGAATGAAAGAGAGGAGATACAAACAGAGCGGCAAGACCCACAGGAACGGGATCACCGCCACTTCCTGGCAGATGAAATTCGTCGTCGCAAGAAGCAGGACGGACGCACATGCCGCCAGGCTGACCCACAAAATCGGCAGGGATGGACGAATTTCGGCGGCTGGATCGCAGCGGAGTTCTGTCTCCTTCGCGGGCGCAACAAACCTCCCAGCACTGCGGTTCGCTTCCCTCGCGCAGACGGCGTAGGCACAACCAAACAAGACGTAGCCTGCGGTCCAGACCCGCGCCTGCATTTGCAGGCGCAGATTTGGTTCCACGAGTAGCGGATACGAAAGGAGCCCCAGGAGCGATCCGGCATTGGAGAGCGCGTACAAACGATACGGCGACCGCCCCGGTTCCGCCCGCGCAATCCAGTGCTGCAATAATGGGCTGGTCGTCGAGAGAAGAAAAAATGGCAGGCCGATCGCAGTCAGGAGAAAAGCGACGATGCTCCAGGTCGGGTTGGCAACGTTCAGCGGCCGCCAGTCTGCGCCGGGAAGGATGGCGACCGGCCATGCCCGGCTGAGGATCGCGAGTACAATTGCGGAGATACCGAGCAGGAGAAATTGCGCCCGGACCTGCGCGCGCAGGGAAAATCTCCCCGCTAATGTGTATGCGTACGCATAGCCGGCCAGCAAAAGCACTTGGTAAACCAGCAGACACGCCGTCCACACCGCCGGCGCACCGCCGAACATCGGCAGGATGCGCTTTCCGAGCAACAGCTGAACCTGGAATAGGAGGAACGCGCCGATAAAGATGGCTACAGCTGGCGCCACGACAAGCGCGGACCGAGAAGGATGTGTTTCGGCAGGACTGTCTGGATCAACCGGCATTACATCTTGTAGCGGCCGAGGTCGTCGTCGGAGAGGCCTTCAAGCCAGTTGCGAAGCTGCTCGTTGCTGCTCTTTTCGGAAATCGCGCTCGACACTTTGGAGTTTCGCAGGACTTCTTCCTCGACAAAGATCGGGCAATCCACGCGCAGCGCGAGTGCGAGGGCGTCACTCGGGCGGGAATCAATGGTCATGAGCTGACCCTCGCGCTCGACCCAGATCATCGCGTAGAACGTGTCGTCCTTGAGGTCGTTCACGACGACTTTCTGGACGCGCACGTCGAGACCGAGCAGCACGTTGCGCAGGAGATCGTGCGTCATCGGGCGCGGCGTCTGCACTTTTTCAATTTCGAGTGCGATGGCGTTGGCTTCGTAGATTCCGACCCAGATGGGAAGAATGGCATTTCCCTGAATGTCCTTCAGGACAACGATGGGCATGTTGGTCACGGGGTCCATCATCAGGCTGCGAATTTTCATCTCCACTTCCATCGAGCCCCCTCCCATGATCTACCCGCGAACTAGGCGACGTGAGCGCCCATCAAACTGTTGGGCCCCGCGCCGGTCACCCGAACCTGCACGTATTGTCCCAGAAGCTGCGAAGCCGGCGAAGTGAAATTCAGGACGCGATTGCTGGATGCGTGACCCGCCCACTGGTTCTCACGGCGCGATTTGCCGTCCACCAGCACTTCGAACGTCTGTCCGACGAGCGTTTCATTCCGCGCCATCTGTATTCCTCGCTGCTTGTCCTGCAGGACCGCTAGGCGGCGGCTCTTCTCTTCTTCTGAAATCTGGTGCGCCATCGAGAGGGCGAGTGTATTCGGCCGCGGCGAATACTTGAAGGAAAACAAGCCGTCATACTTCACTTCATCGAGCAGGCTCAGCGTCTCCTCAAAGTCCGATTCCGTCTCGCCGGGGAATCCCACGATGATGTCAGTCGTAATGCTTACCGGGCGCCGCGCGCCGCGAATCATGGCGATTTTTTCCAAGTATTCCCCGCGCGTGTACGTGCGCTGCATCGCCCGCAGGAGGCGGGTCGAGCCGGACTGTACCGGCAGGTGCACGTGGTCGCAGAGCGCCGGATGGGCATCGAGCGCTTCCACGATGTCGCGCGTGAAGTCGCGTGGATGCGACGTCGTGAACCGCACGCGCCGAATTCCATCCACTTCCGCGACGGCAAGGAGCAGTTCCGAAAAGCGCATCTTCCGCGCGGACGGATCGCGATACGAGTTCACCGTCTGGCCCAGCAACTGCACTTCCGTGTAGCCGAGCTTGGCGAGCTGGCGAACTTCGGCGACGACGGACTGGCTCGCGCGGCTGCGCTCTGGCCCGCGCGTGAACGGCACCACGCAGTAGGCGCACGATTTGTCGCAGCCTTCAATGATCGTCAGATACGCGCGCCAGGGATTGTCGCGCCGCGTGATCTCCGTCTCGAACGTCTCGTCCGTATCCTTGTCCAGCCCGGTGACGCGCCGATTCCCCGCTTCGAGCTTTGCGAGCAATTCCGGCAGTTTGCGATAACTCGCCGAGCCGCACACCAGGCTCACCCACGGCGCGCGCTCGAAAATCTTCTCGCCTTCCTGCTGCGCCACGCACCCGAGCACCCCGATGATGCGGTCTTCATTCTGACGTGTTCTGAATTCACCCAGCCTCGAAAAAACTTTGTGCGCCGCTTTTTCGCGGATACTGCACGTGTTGTACAGAATGACGGACGCGGCGTCGGCCGACTCCACCTGCCGGTATCCCCGCGCCATCAGCACGCCCGCGACTTTCTCCGAGTCGTGATCGTTCATCTGGCAGCCGAACGTCTCGAGGAAGAACGTTCCACGCTCGCCCGCCTGCCCGAATGGCCGCAGCCCGGCGTCCAGTGGAGCCGCCGCTCGACCCGTCAGCGCTTCCAGTCCGATATCAAATGCCTTATTCATTGTTCCATCCGAGTTTACCACACCTGTCTGAAGCGCCTTTTCATCGCGCATCTTCCGCTTGAAGTCTTTGCCTCGTTCGCGGTCTTCTCGTAAACTCTTCCCACCCGCTTATGGATTCCCGGTCTACGTTTCGCATCGCCCTGCGCGCCCTGGGCCGCAACAAGCTCCGCACGAGCCTGACCATGCTTGGCATCACGATCGGAATCGGCGCGGTCATCTGTACCGTCGCCATCGGCGAGGGCGGCGCGGACCAAATCCGCGAACAGCTCCGCACGCTCGGCGACAATTTCGTATGGGTCGAAGCCGGCGGCCGCACCGTGAATGGTCTGCGCACCGGCACGGGCGCGACGAAATCCCTAACGCTCGCGGACATGCAGGCGATTCTTCAGACCACGCCCCTCATTAAGATCTGTTCGCCGCAAGTGGACGCCCGCGTCCAGGTTGTCTATCAGAATCAGAACTGGAACACGACGTACCGCGGGGTCTCGCCGGAATATCTTCGCGTTCGCCGCTGGGCGGTCTCCGAAGGCGGCATCTTCGCCGAAGACGAAGTGGACTCCGCCGCGAACGTCGTGCTCATCGGCCAGACCGTGGCCGGCTATCTTTTCCCCGGAGAAGACCCTCTCGGAAAAACCATTCGCGCGGGCAATCTGCCGCTGCGGGTTGTCGGCGTCCTCTCACCCAAAGGCTATGCCGCCACCGGCAACGATCAGGACGACTTCATCGTCATTCCTTACACCACGGCGCAGAAAAAAGTCAAAGGTGTGGATTGGCTCGACGACGTTTTGTGCTCGGCCATTTCGGCCGAAGCGATTCCCGCAGCTCGCGAGAGCATCGTCCTCCTCCTGCGCGAGCGGCACCACATTCTTCCCGGCGTGTTGGACGACTTCAATATCCGCAGTCCCGAAGACGCGCTGAAGACGCAGGAAGAAGCCAGCAACACGTTGACGCTCATGCTCGCCTGTGTAGCCTCGGTCTCGCTTTTGGTCGGCGGTATCGGCGTGATGAACATCATGCTAGTCAGCGTGACGGAGCGCACGCGCGAGATCGGCGTGCGGCTTGCCGTCGGCGCAACCGATGGAGAAGTTCAGC
Source organism: Terriglobia bacterium (assembly GCA_041478415.1). Taxonomy (GTDB): domain Bacteria; phylum Acidobacteriota; class Terriglobia; order Acidiferrales; family UBA7541; genus Acidiferrum. The sequence goes on along the minus strand of JBGOWC010000034.1, from coordinate 5,810 downwards.
ACCAGTTCCTTGCCGAAGCGATTGTGCTCAGCTTTCTGGGCGGGATTTCCGGTGTCGTTTGCGGCATCTTCGCGGCGCAGGCGATGGCGCGATTCCTCGCTTGGCCCATCACCGTTTCTCCTCGCGCCGTGGCTCTTGCCGTCCTCTTCGCCGCGGCCACCGGCATCGGCTTTGGCTACTACCCCGCGAAAAAGGCCGCCGCCCTCGATCCCATCGAGGCGCTCCGCTACGAATGATTTCAGGGCCGCTTGGCTCGCTCTGCCGGGGGAAACCTCGGCGGCCCCTCGAGCCATGATAGGAAAGTGCGCTTCCGGGCGAAGAAACAAGCCCAGAAGTGGCGTTGACCCTTGGAAACGCGTGTGCTACGGTCAAATTGTCGGAAATTTTTCGTTCACTGAGGGCTATTCCTATTTCTTTGTACGCGAACATTTTTGCCGGCAGCGATATCTTCAATCTGCTCTCGCAGACGGGCTGGGTTGCCCGCGTCGTCCTCGCGATTCTCGTGGCCTTTTCCGTGCTCTCCTGGGCGATGATTTTTCAGAAGCTTGGGCTTTTCGGCCGCGTTCGGCGTGAGACCGACCAGTTTTTGCGCATCTTCCGCGCCACCCGCGGCGTTGCCGATCCGAAGGCCCTGGCCTCGGCCGGCTCTCCGCTCGCCAGGGTGTACTCCGCCGGCTACCGCGAATTGCAGAGCCAGGTCGGCGGTGGAAATCCGCATCCGGCCAAGATCAAAAGTCTGCAGGCGGTCACCGTCAGCATGCAGCTCGCTTCCGCCGAGGAAATTCGCCGCGTCGAAAAAGGCATGTCCTGGCTCGCGACCACCGGCTCGGTCACGCCGTTCATCGGCTTGTTCGGGACGGTTTGGGGCATCATGGATTCTTTTTCTGGGCTTGGCAGCGCCGGGGCCGCCAGCCTGCGCGCCGTCGCTCCGGGCATCGCCGAGGCCCTCGTCACCACCGCCGCGGGGCTTTTCGCGGCGATCCCGGCGGTCATTTTCTACAACCAGTTTTTGCAGAATATTCGCGATCTCGCGCAGCGCATGGATAATTTCTCCATGGAAGTCTCGGCGCAGATCGAAAAGACTTTCACCTAGGATCGTTCCGGCCCGCGGCGCGGGCTTTTGATCTGACCATGCCGCAACTCTCGACGCAAACGCGAACGTCGCTCTCGGAAATCAATATGGTTCCGTTCGTGGACGTCGTGCTCGTGTTGCTGATCATCTTCATGATTACCGCGCCCATTCTGCAGTCCGGGATCGAAGTGGAACTGCCAAAAACGCGCACGGTCAGGGAAATCGCGGAAGTGCGGCTGGTCATCACCGTGGACAAATCGCAGCGCATCTACCTCGGCGACGAGCCGGTCAACATTCACGATATTGGCCGCCGGGTAAAATCCCAGTTGCGCCGCCAGCAGGACGCGGTCTTTCTTCGCTGCGACGAGACCGTTCCCTTCGGCAGCTTCGCCACCGTCGTGGACGCCCTGCGCCAAGCCGGCGTGAGCAACATCAGTATCGTCACCGAGCCCCTCTCGAGCCGCGCGCCGGCGCGCTAACGTTATGACCACCACCTTCCTCCACGCGGATGAATTCGGCCTCAAGCGGTTTCTCGGCTATTCGCTGATTCTTCACGGCATTCTTGCGGTGACGATTCTCGTCTCGGCGTTCGTACAGCATCGCGGCAATCCCTGGGGAGGCATTGGCGGCGGGGACAGCATCAAGGTCAGTCTCGTCGGCCGCCTCGCGGGAATTCCGCTGCCCACGCAGCCCGTGAACCCCGAAAGCCAGGCCGTGGATCCGACGAAAGGTCTGTACAAAGAAGAGCCAAAGCCGAAAAAAACCGAGCCGGCTGCCGACGCGCAAAAAATTCCACAATTCGACAAGCAAAAAACCCCGAAGACTGCCCCACATCCGTCGCGAGTTTTTGAGAGCAAGACTCCGCCGCCGGATAATGCCGTGCCCTACGGAAAAGGCGGAGCGCCCAATCTCCCGGTCGGCTCCGGAACCGAGCCCGGCGGAAGCTCCGGCGGGCTTGCCGTACAGGGCCAGGGCGGCGGCGATTTCGCCACGCGCTACGGCTGGTACATCGAAGCCGTGCGCCGGCGCATTCAGCAGAATTGGCTGCAGTCCACCATTGACCCCGCCGCGCGCGCCTCCTCCACGATTCACAGCGTCGCCATGTTTCGCATCTACCGCGACGGCACCGTCAAGGAGGTCCGCATCTCGGAGACCAGTGGCAATGCCTCCTTCGACAACGCCGGCCTGCGCGCTCTGCTCGGCTCCAGCCCTATGCCGCCTCTCCCGAGCGACTATTCGGGTTCCTATGTGGAAGTGACCTTTGATTTCTTGCCCCCGGGGCGAAGATGAAGTCATCCATCCCCCTTCGCAGTCCGATCACGATGAAGCCGGAGGTAAAGGTGCTGCGTTATCCGAAGCGTCTTAGCTGGATCCCTCTGTTGACTGCGTTGTGTTTCCTTGCGCTCCCAGCCCATGCGCAGGACTGGTTTCGCACCGGCACGGGCCTCGGCGTCGAAAAGGCTCGCGTCGCCGTCGCCGATTTTGCCTCCCGCAGCGACGCTTCCAAGTCTCACGCGAATCTTTTCACCGAAGTCGTGCGCAACGACCTCCAGTTCAGCGGGATCGTCGAAGTCGTCAGCCCGAGTTTCTATCCCGCGCAGGTTCCGAGCCTCCCCGGCGAATTGAACTACGCCGCATGGAGCGACCCGCCTGCTTCCGCGCATCTTCTTGCCTTCGGCAACCTCACTGAATCCCCTGCCGAAGTCGCCATCCAGGCTTGGCTCTACGATGTGCGCAACTCTTCCGCGCCGGCGGTCGTCGGCAAAATCTATCGCGGCGCGCCGAGCGACGCTCAGGTGCGCAAATTTGCCCACCAATTCGCCGACGAAATCGTCAGCAAACTTTCCGGCGGGCTTCCCGGCGTCGCGGGGACGCAGATCGCCTTTGTCAGCTCGCGCACCGGCGCCAAAGAGCTCTGGATCATGGATTACGACGGCGCGAATCAGCACGCGCTCACCGCGCTGCGCTCGATTGCGCTCACCCCGCGCTGGTCGCCAGACGCTGCGCGCGTCGCCTTCACCTGTTACGCCTCCGCCTACGGCATCGTCAGCCCGCAGATTTGCATGTTTTCGATGGACACCGGACGGCCTGTCACATTTCCTCGTTACCACGGCACGAACAGCGCGCCCACTTGGTCACCCGATGGCTCGCAGATTCTCTTTTCCTCTTCCATGCAGGGCAATCCGGAACTCTACGTGATGGATGCAAACGGCAACCGCGCCAAGCGCCTTACGTTTTCGACCGGCGCAAGCACCTCTCCTGCCTGGAATCCCAAAACAGGGCAAACCGTGGCTTTTGTCAGCGACCGCAGCGGCATCCCGCAGCTCTATCTGGCCAACGCCGACGGCACTAACGTAGCGAAGCTCGACCTGCCGGACATGGGCTACGTCATTGATCCGGCCTGGGCGCCCAACGGCCAGTTGCTGTCCTTCAGTTGGCGCCGCCCCAACGGCAATTTCGACATCTATGTGATGGACGTCGCCTCGCGGCAAATCATCGAGCTGACCCGCGACTCCGGCCGCAACGAACGGCCCTTCTGGGCGCCCGACGGCCGGCATCTCGTCTTTGAATCCACGCGCTCTGGCTCGCGCCAGATTTGGGTCATGCTCGCGGACGGCTCGCAGCCCAAGCAGCTCACCCAGGGCAGCGGCAACGAATCGCCGAACTGGTCGCCCAAGTAGGATAAATGGAGTAGCGAACCGCGGGTCGCGCCGGTTGCGTCCTGAATATTTTGTGCCACGAGATTTCACCGCGTCGCCGGACCTGGTGGTAGGATGGGATGGCCCGGTGGGCCTAAGGATGGGGATTTCGTTTCAGGAGGAAACGCAATGGTTGAGCGCTTTGCGGTCACACACAACATCGTTGCTTCGCACAGGTTTTACCGCGCGTCTCTGCTGATTGCATTTGCAGCCGCCGCGCTCACCATCGGCTGCGGGCCGAAACCGATCACCAAGGCGCCGGCTCCGCCGCCTGCGCCGCTGCCGCCGCCGGCAAGGCCGACCGTCACGCTGCAGGCCGCGCCTACATTTGTGCAGAACGGTGAAGCCACGACCTTGAGCTGGTCCTCGACGAATGCAACCGAGCTCACCATCCAGCCCGGCGTCGGCGCCGTCGCTCCCGACGGCTCGACCAAGGTCACCCCCGAAGGCTCCACGACATTTACGATTACGGCGACGGGCCCCGGCGGCTCCGCCGACGCCACCGCGCGCGTCACCGTGGCGCCAGCCGCCCCGCCTGCGGCAAAAACGCCTGAGCCCACTCTCGAGGAGTTGTTTCTGCGCGAAGTCCGCGACGCCTATTTCGATCTCGACAAAGCGGACCTCCGTTCCGACGCCCGCGCAGCTCTCGCCAAGACGGCGGACTTTCTGAAAAACTATCCGCAGCTCAAAGTCACTATCGAAGGCCACTGCGACGAGCGCGGCTCCACCGAATACAACCTCGCGCTGGGCGACCGCCGCGCCAGCGCCACGAAGCAGTTCCTGGTTGGGCTCGGTGTTTCCGCCGACCGGCTCAGCACCGTCAGCTTCGGCAAGGAAAAGCCGTTTTGCATGCAGAGCAACGAAGACTGCTGGCAGCAGAATCGCCGCGGCCACTTCGTCCAGGCCAGGTAGGGGGCTCACCCTGCCAGTATCGTTTCGGAGCCGCGCGGCGGGCCGCACCCTTGCTCGCGCGCGGCTCTGCCGTTAGAGTCTGAAGTCTCCGCCCAGCGAATCGCCGGCAGATGGCCGGCCAAGACACGAAAAGACCAGAAAGAAAGGACGCATCATGCGCACCCGCAACATTGCAATTTTTGGCGCCGTCATGCTGGCCGGCACAATCGGCGGCAGCCTCATCGGGCCGCGCCCCGCGGAGGCCGTTGCCCGCGAGATCATCGAGCTCCAGCGCGATGTCACCGCACTCCTCCAGGGCCAGAAGGATCTCGCCACCTCCATCACCCAGGACCACACCGTCCTCAAGACCCTCGTCGAGCAGTCCAGCGACAACGTCAGCAAGCTCAACGCCACGATGGGCAGCCTCCAGAAATCGGTCCAGGATGTCCAGGCCAATTCCGGCGCGCGGCTGGACACCATGTCCACGCAGGTGCAGGGGCTTTCCGACAATCTTGAGGAGATCAAGGCGCGCCTCGGCAAACTGAATCAGCAGCTCGCCGATGTGCAGAACTCGGTGCAGAGCCTCGATGCAAAACTTTCCGGCGCCGCGCCCGCAAATCCCTCGACTGGTGTGGCTGCGATTCCGAATGGAGCCGGCGGCACGTCTTCCGCCGGACCGCCGCCCTCAGCCGACACGCTCTATTCCAACGGACTGCGCGACATCACCAGCGGCAAATACGATCTTGCCCGGCAGGAGTTTCAAGACTATTTGAGGTATTACGCGGAGACCGACCTCGCCTCGAACGCGCAGTTTTATCTCGGTGAAATTGCCTACGCCCAGAAGGGCTACGAGCAGGCTGTCGGCGAATACGACAAAGTTCTCGTCAACTATCCGAAGAGCTTCAAGCTGGCTCCGGCGCGGCTGAAGAAAGGCATGGCGCAACTCGAGCTCGGCCAGAAATCCTCGGCCATCCGCGAACTCCGCGAAGTGATTCGCCGCTTCCCCGGCACCGAAGAAGAGCGCCGCGCCCGCGCCAAGCTCAAAGAGCTCGGCGCTACCCCCACCGCCTCCCGGTAATTTCCGCAGCACAGACTTTCGCTCGGCGGGGGCGCAGACGTAAGCCGTCAGGATGAATCCGGTGTACAAT
>JBGOWC010000300.1:0-3279 GCA_041478415.1 Terriglobia bacterium | reverse complement strand
TGGAGCCGCGAGGCACCGGGGAAATCCCGAGAGTTTCGAGATGGCGGAACGCTTCTTCCCGCACGTGGGTTTCATCGCCGAATCCTTCAATCCAGTTCACGTTCGCCTCTTTGCGAAACCAGGTGAGCTGCCTCTTCGCGTAACGCCGGGTGGCCTGCGCGATGGCTGCCTGCACCTCGTCGAGTGTGATCTCCTCGCGCAGATGGGCGCGCAGTTCGCGATAACCGATGAAGTCGAAAGGCTTGGCGTCCTCGGGTAGACCTGAAGCCAAGAGTTGCCTTACCTCGTCGAGCCAGCCGCGCGAGAGCATCGTGCGAACGCGCTCCTCGATGCGCGCGTTTAGTGCATCCCGTGGCGGCAGGAGTCCGAGCTTGACGGCGCGCCAGCCTGTGAGCGGCGCTTGCCCAGCGCGATGGAGTTCGGAAAGCGGGCGTTTTGCCAGCAGGCAGACTTCGATGGCGCGGATGAGTTTCTGCGCGTCATTTGGAGAGATGCGCTGCGCGGCCACTTTGTCCAGGCGCTGGAGGAGGTGATGAAGGTGGCCGCGCTGGTGCGACGCAGCGCTCTCTCGCAGGCGCTCGCGCAATTCTTCCGAACGCTGCGGCGCATCGGCAAGACCTTCGAGGAGTGCGCGAAGGTACAAACCCGTGCCCACCGTGAAGATCGGCAGCCTTTCGCAACGGCGCAAATCTTCGAGAACCGCCATCGCGCGTTGTCGGTAGGCGCCCGCCGTGGCCTCTTGGGTCGCATCCAGAACATCTAGTAGATGATGCGGGACGCCGTGGCGCTCCGCGGCGGATGGTTTCGCCGTGCCGATGTCGAACCCGCGATAGAGCTGCGTCGAATCGCACGCGACGATCTCTCCGCCCAGCCGCTCCGCGAGCCACACGCCAAGCGCCGACTTTCCCGATGCTGTTGGGCCGGCAATGGCCACGAGCGATGAAGAATCAGCAGGGAGGTTCATCCAGACGGGCCTAGCGGTGGAAAAGATGCCGTGCGCGAACGAACAGCAGGACGAACACGAGCAGCCCGAGGAGAAGACTGCCGAGAATCTGCTGGCGGCTGAGCTTCACTGGGCTTCACTGAGAGGTAGATTGTACAGGAAGATGAAGCGCAGCTCGATGAACGGTCCGCTGAACGCGGGAGGCAACGGCTCGAACGGGCTGGATGTGCGTATGGCGGAGAGCGCGGCGCGGTCGAGCGGTTCTTTTCCGGAAGTGAGCAAGAGCGCAGGCTCGCCGACGGGCACATCGCCTGGACGCATGATCCTGAATTGCAGGACGACGCGGCCGCGGTCGCCGAGCCGCGCCGATTCCGGAATCACGGCGTACCAGTTCTGGCGGACACTGGCCAGTACGCGCGCGAGGTAATTGCTGAAGTCCACGCCTTCGGTCGGCGTCAGCAGCTCGTAGCCGTTGGTCATCAGCCCCTGGCTTGGCGCGCCTCCGCCTCCCGGTGCGCCCCGGCTGCTGGGCATCGGCCCGCTAATCGCGCCGCTGCGTCCGGAGTTTCGCGCCGCCTCACGGACCGACTCTTGGATCGATTTGCCGGGGGAACTCTTCGGCAGGAGCAGCCCGTGCTGCGTTTCCTGCTGGTCCGGCGTCTCGAGCTTCACGGGGGGCCGCTGGATATCCGTTTTCGGCGCGGGTGCGGATGGTTGCGGAGCGGGTTGCGCGACATTTGGCTGCGGCTGCGGGGCGTTCGGCAATTCCTTCACCACGCGCTCCGGTTCCGGCGGACCCGGAAGCGGCTGGGGCGGCGTCTCCGGCGCAATCTGGCGCAGTATGCGCGGGTCAATACGCATGCGCTCGCTCCGCGGCTCGTTCGGATTCGTCACCTTGGGCACGTCGTCCACCCCCGGGGGCAAAAACAATGGGGTGAAACTCAATTGACGGCGCGCGAGCTCGAGTTCCGCCTGGGTCGGTTCGTGCGGCGGGAAAAGCTTTGGCTGCAGAAGCAGCGCGACGATAACCAGCGCGTGAAACAGAACCGAGGAGACGCGCGTGATCAGGCTGGACCTCGCCACCGCTTCCCGCTGCTCGCTGGCGATGAGATGGACTTCTCCAGTGGTCCAGACGTCTGGGTCCACGAGATCGAGCGGGACATTCCGCGGCGGCGTAATCGTCTCCGGCGGTGCGGCGTCCGACGGCACGGCAATGCGCTGGTCCATCTCGGTAGGGAGATTCGGAGCGGACGAAGGTTCCTCAGCGGCCATGGCTTCCCAATTCAGATCGCGCGGGATGATGATGCGCGCCGCAATCGATTCGAGCGGAAGCGAGAGGGGAATGTTCGTGCGGGCGTCGAGCGGCACGATGGGCAGAGCCGGCGGAATCAGCATCCGCTCATCGAGCGACGAAGGCCGGCGCCGAGACGCCGCTTCGGGCTCCGCGGCGGGCGGCCGCGTGCCAAATGGAACCAGTATCCGGGGAATCATCGGCTTGTTTGTGATCCAGGGAAAGCACCCAGTTGGACGCGGCTGGCATGTCCCTGGATGCTTGCCATGACCTGATCCGCCAGCTCGAGCGCCGCGCGTCCAGCCGCGCCGTCCACGCGCGGCACACCGCGCGTCCGAACGGCATTCAGAAAATCTTCCAGCTCGGCGCGGAGCGGTTCGACCGGCTCCGCCGGCAGCTTCTCAAACGCAAATTCGGGTTTCGGCCCTGGCCGCGCCACGCGCACGCGCAGCGCATCGCGCCGGGCGTAGTCGAGCGAGATGTATTCGTGCTGCTGGAAGAAACGCATCTTGCGCACGCGCTCGGTCGAAACACGGCTGGCGGTCACGTTGGCCACGGCGCCGCCCGCAAATTCGATCCGCGCATGCGCAATGTCCACTTTATCGGTCAGCACCGGAATGCCCACGGCCTTCACTTCGCGCACCGGCTCGCGCACGAGCGCCAACAGAATATCCAGATCGTGAATCATGACGTCGTAGATGACGTCCACGTCCAGGCTGCGCGGGGTGAAAATTCCCAGCCGGTGCACCTCAAAAAACAGCGGGCGATTGAGAATCGGCTCGACCGCGATGACCGCCGGGTTGAACCGCTCGACATGACCCACTTGCAAGACTCTTCCGTTGCGCTTCGCGGCGGCGATGAGCGCGTCCGCTTCCGCGAGCGAAGTGGCCATGGGCTTTTCGACCAGAACATCGAGGCCCAGCTCAAGAAGCCGCACGCCGAGCGCGGCATGTTCGACCGTCGGTACGGCCAAGCTGACGGCGTCCACGCGCCCGCGGAGTGATTCTGCATCGGGTAGCGTTACGCTGCCAAACTCCGCGGCAAC
>JBGOWC010000154.1:0-5624 GCA_041478415.1 Terriglobia bacterium | reverse complement strand
TCATGCTGATGTGCTGGACGGCTGCGAGCGCGCCGCCGCGTGCGCGGCCGGTGCGGATGCGGATGTCCCCCATGTGGCTGACGTCAAAAACGCCCACGGACGAGCGCACGGCTTTGTGCTCCGCGATGAGGCCGCCGGTGGAGGGGTATTCGACGGGCATGTCCCAGCCGCCGAAGTTCACCATCTTGGCGCCCATCCGGCGGTGCAAAGCGTTCAGCGATGTTTTGCGAAGTTCCGTCGTGGTGGGAGAAGTCACAGATTGCATGCATCGCGCTCGAGCAGAAATCGAAACTAACATGCACTCTGAGATGAGTCAAGAAAGCCGCCGAAGCCGTGACTTCACCTCCAGTGGAAGACTCGCGGCAACGCCCTGACGCGCGGCTTGCCGCTTGCCGCCCCCGTCAGGTAGAGTTTTCGCGGAGGGCGCCATGCCTCGGCCGGTCGTCTGCACGATGTGTGACAAAATGGAAGAGCAGTGCACCTGCGAGAAGTACTGCACGATCTGCAAGGGGCAACACGCCATTCGCCTGTGCATGGACGGGCTCTACTATTGCCCGGATTGCCGGGAGGCGTGCGACATTTCCGTCGCGGACAGCCGTGGCCACTGAATCGAACCGCGTGGAGATGCGCCTCGAGGAGGACGACCGGCTGATCGCTGCGGTGGCGGGCGGCGTGGCGTATCTGGCGTGCGCGGCCGGGCTCGGTGAGAGAGAGATTGCCAGCCTGCGCTCGGTAACTGCGGGTGTGTGCGAGGAAGCCTTCGGGCAAATGGACGAGCCGCACGGGCCGATCGATGTGACGATTCTCCGCTACCCGGACCGCATTGAAATTGCCCTCCTGCATCCCGGTTCTGCGGCGCCTGCGGTGGGGTTGGAGACGCTTGCGGGATTTGCGAAGCACCTTGACGCCGGGGTCCAAAGTCCTTTTCAAGGCGCAGGTGTGGACCGCGTGCAATTCGAATCGCAGGGCGGCTCAGCGCTCACACGCCTGACAAAGTATCTTGGCCCGCCGGCTCCCGCCGCTTAATCGCTTCAACAAAGAAAAAGGGACAGGCGGAATTGCCTGTCCCACTCGAAACGATATCTGTCCGCGGTGAATTACATCTTGAGGGCAAACGTATTGCGGCGGATCAGCGAGGACATCTGATCGTCGCTCAGTGTCATGCGCAGCTCGACGCGGTCGCCCGCGGGTGTGACCCGCGCCTGATCCAGAAGCTGAGCAAGTTCGGGATTGCTCTGCTGCGATTGGTAGCGCTTGTAAAGAAAACCGGCCTGGAGGAGTTGCGCCAGCGTGTTGGCGTCCTCGGTCGAGCCGGCCACGGCCTGAAACTTTCCGTCCACGCTGCTGCCCGCGTCCACGTTCACGATCAGATTGCGCATACGGCCGATGAGCTTCGCCGCTTCCGGAAACTGCTCGATTTCCGGTGCGAGCTGGCGGATGGCCAGGCGCGTGTACGCGGGATTGAGGACCGCCCACACCACGCCGGAGCCGTTGGCTTCGTTGATCAGCGGGAAGAGTACATCGTTGCGGAGGAGGCCCTCTTCGCCCCCGAAGCGGACTTCCACGAGTTTTTCGAGCAATCGGCGATGGCCGAACGCAGCCGTGTTTGAATCAATAAAAAGGAAAAAGAGATCGGTCGGACCGGCGCCGGTGCCAAAGGCGTAGAGCGTATAGCCGCGCGACTTGAACGTTGGCAGCTTCTGCGATTTGAAGAACGATTCGGCGGAACTCGGATTGAAGTTGCCGAGCGCCACGCCGACGATATTTTCGCTCGAAGGCAATGCGGTGGCGGCATTTTCGCCCTTCGCGCCGGTGGAATCGGCGACGAGGGCCCAGGCGAGCTCGTCCACCTGCGAGTTCGGATCGACGCCCGCCGAAGCAAGGAACTGCTCGAACTGGCGGAATCGCGGCGGGAGCATCTGCTCCTTTAATTGCGGAAACCACTTGAGCGTGCGCGCCTTCTTCAGATCGGCGTAGGCGAATTCGCCGATGTCCTTCGGAAAAAGGGCGATGATATCGGTGCCCAGGCGTCCCGCTCGGGCGGGGCTGGGAATCGCAAGTGCGATTGCAGCAAGAACGGCGACGGCCATGAGGCTGCGAATCGTCATGGTCTTTATCATTGCAGGCTCCTTTCGGGGGCCGGGGAAAATGGCTCAGGCGCGGACGGCTTGCGCTGTTTCAGAGAGCCGGGCGCGCAGCGTATCAATCGTCGCGCGCGTCGCCTGGACGTACGATGCGTCGGTGAGCGAGTCGAGATTGATCTCGACATTCTCGATGGCGCCGAGCACGCCCCCCGCGGCCATCAACCTCGCCACCTTTAAGTCTGAACGCATGGATGCGGCGGAGATAGTCTCCAGTTGCCCCAGGAGTTCGAAGAGAGCAACAGCGGTCTCCGCGACGTGCATGGGAACCTCCGCGGCGTCGCGCGTGGCCGCCTGAATGGCCTTGTCCCGCTTGCGCGTTTCGGCGGCGTCGTGGTGCGGCAGCTTGAAGGCCGCCAGCACGGCGTCGTAGGACTGCGCGTCGAGGTCAATGGCCCGCGCCAGCTCTTCCGACGTGCGGCGCAGCGCGTCGAGCGCCAGCGAAAGCGATTCGGCGTGGGCCGCCTGCGATTTCTTTTTTCGCGAAAGTCCGGCGACCATCTGTCCAAGCGATGCGGCGAGCGCCGCGGCCAGCGCGGAAACGCTGCCGCCTCCTGGCGTGGGCTTCGGCTCGGCCACCGCAGCGAGAAATGGGCGAACGAGCGCCGCGAATTTGCCGTCCTTTGCGATCGGCTCAAGCGGAACGCCGGAGAGCGCGGCATCCAGCCGGTTCTCCAGCACCTGCTCCGGTGAAAAGTTTTCGAGCTGTAAGAAGAAATCGGCGGCCATCTCGAGCGCTTTCTTTGGGACCAGGCCAACAATCTCGCTGCCGACCGGTTTCGCTCCATAGCGTTCCGCTTCGCGCTTGACCATTTCGTAGACGCGGTGCATCGGCGTTTGCTCGAAATCGGTGAGATTGATCGAAACCTGCGCGAGGTTGCGCGCCTTCAGTTCGACGCCCATGGACTTCACGTACCGCAGACCGCCGCTCGAAAAGCGAATCGCCTTGGCGATCTTGTTGGCGATCGCGACGTCCGAGGTATTCAGATTGACGTTGTAGGCGATCAGAAATTTTCGCGCGCCGACGACAGTCGCTCCGGCGGTGGGATGCAGCTTTGGCTCGCCGACGTCCGGCTGGCGGTCGTGATTCCGCTTGACCTCATCGCGCAGCCCTTCGAATTGCCCTTTGCGGATGTTCTCGAGGTTGACGCGGTCGGGGCGCGTGGCGGCAGCCTCGTAGAAATAAACGGGAATGTGATAGCGCTGCCAGATCTCTTTGCCGACACGTTGGGCGAGCGCGACGCATTCTTCGATCGTGATGCCGGCAACGGGGATGAATGGTATGACGTCGGTCGCACCCATGCGCGGATGCGCGCCTTTGTGATGCGTCAGGTCAATCAGCTCCAGCGCTTTGCCGACGCCGAGAAGCGCGGCTTCGGCGACTGCTTCGGGATCACCCGCCAGCGTGATCACGCAGCGGTTGTGGTCCGCGTCCATCTCGCGATCGAGAACGAAAACGCCGGGAATGCCACTCATCACCGAGACGATCGCATCAACCTTGGCGGAATCTCGCCCTTCGGAAAAGTTTGGCACGCATTCGATCAGTCGTTTCATGGGTCTGTCTTGCGTCGTGCAGGACCTGGCGCCGGCCGAGTCGCGCAGGCCTTAGCCTGTGCAGTGCACAGGTTGAAGTCTGCGCTACCTTGCGTTCGCACGCAAAAAAACGATCTGCCCCCGCTTCAGAGTCAGCCAGCAGTGATTCATCCCGAAATAATAAGGAATTTCGCGGTAATCAGCCACCTCGAAGACGGCGAGGTCAGCTAACTTACCAACTTCGAGCGAGCCGATCTCCTTATGACGCCGCAGGGCATAGGCGGCGTTTATCGTTGCGGCGGCAATGGCCGCAGCGGGCGTCATGCGAAGCTGCGTGCAAGCGAGCGACAAGATCATCGGCATACTGGCCGTGGGGCTCGTGCCCGGATTGTAATCGGTGGCCAGAGCGACGATGGCGCCAGCGTCAATGAGTTCGCGCGCGGGTGCATAGCGCTGCAGACCGAGATGGAAGCAACACCCGGGCAGAAGCGTGGCGACGGTGTTCGACTTCGCGAGCGCACGGATGTCCGCGCGGTTAATTTTTTCCAGGTGGTCGCAGCTCGCGGCGTGCAGCTCCACGGCAAGCCGAGTTGCGCCGGTGCGCGTCAATTGCTCGGCATGGAGGCGGGGAGCAAGGCCGCAGGCGCGGCCGGCGGTGAGAACGCGGCGCGACTGTTTGACGGTGAATGCCCCGCGGTCGCAGAAGACGTCGCAAAATTCAGCTAGCCCCTCGCGAGCAACCTGAGGAATGATTTGGGTTGCCAGCAATTCGACGTAATCGTCCGCGCCGCGCAGCTTTTTACGAAATTCCGGCGGGACCGCATGCGCGCCGAGAAACGTCGAGACGATGTCGAGCGGCTGCTCGCCCTTCAGTTCTTTATGCAGTTGAAGTATTTTCAATTCGCTCGAGAGGTCGAGGCCATAGCCGCTCTTTGCCTCAATCGTCGTGGTTCCGTGGGCGGCAAACTGTTTCAGCGCGGCGAGAGCGCGCTCCTTCAGCGCTTCGACGGTCGCGGCGCGCAACTTCTTTACGGAATTCAGGATTCCGCCGCCCTTCCGCGCGATTTCTTCATAGCTCGCGCCAGTGATGCGCAGCTCGTACTCCTCGGCGCGGCTTGCGGCGTGAATCAGGTGGGTATGTGAATCGACAAAACCGGGCAGCGCGACGCGGCCGCCGAGATCGAGCTTGTCGGCGGTCACGGCCTCGGGAAGAGATTCGATCGTCGCGCGAGGTCCGACTGCCGCGATGCGGCCCTCGCGCACGAGCAATGCGCCGTCCTTGATCAGGCCCAGTGAGGAGAGAGCTTCTCCGCGGCGCGGTGCGCGGCCGCGGAGAGTCAGAAGCTGCGATGCTCCCGTGATAAGGAGTGTTGAGCTCAAGCGGTCGCTGCGCTCCCCTTGAAGGCGGGCAGGAAAACCTCTTGCACGAAAGTTTCGACCAAGGTCGGCGTCGTATTCTGCGAGTTTCGCGCCTCGAGGGCTTTCATGTGCCCCGAATTGAGAGCATCGGCCATCTCCAGAATAAGATCGGCCACGTTGGAGGACATGCCCATCTGCACGAGCGCAGGCTTGAGCATCATGTCCGGCAATTCCGAGTAGGAAAGTCCGGATTTGCCGATCGCTGCCCCGATAATCTGAGCGACCTCGGCATAGGAAACGTCGCGCTGGCCGAGCAGCTCGCGCGTCTGCTTTCCCTCGAAGCCAAGCGTGAGCAAAGCGTCCGCGGCGGCTGTGCCGATGTCACGCGTGGCAATCATTGGCAGAGCAAGCTTTGCCTTCACCGGGCCCGCGATCATTCCAAAGTTCCGGATCACGCCCACCTGGGCCAGCAGGTTTTCCATGAAGTAGCCCGCGCGCAAATGAAGGGCATTGAGTTTTGGGATTCGATTTAGTTTTTGTTCGAGGCTGTGCAAACCAGCGACCGGGCCGGTCTTCTCGGCCTTGTCGGCG
>JBGOWC010000332.1:0-3038 GCA_041478415.1 Terriglobia bacterium | reverse complement strand
CGGGAGACCGCTGCGCGCTGCTGGGAACAAATTCGATCCGCTGGGTGGCCATTGATCTCGCTCTGATGGCGGAGAGAATCATCGTTGTGCCGCTCTACGCGCGACAGGCGCCCGCGGAACTCGCAGCGATGCTGAAGGATTGCCGGCCGCGGCTGGTTCTTTGTGGGGATGCCGCCCTTGGAGCAGGGATTGCCGCAGCGTGGCCGGAGACGGCGCCGCGCGTTCTCTTCGAAGAAGTGTTGAGGACGAATGCGGGCGACGCCGCCTCTCCCGGCGAGCCCTTGCCCCGCGCCGATTCCGACCTCCTCACGATCATCTACACATCAGGCACATCCGGTGAGTCCAAGGGTGTTTGCCTGAACGTCGGCAACCTTAACCACATGCTGCTTTGTACGGCCGAGAGGTTGGACCAGCTCATGAGCGGCGCGTCCGCACCTGATCGCGTCTTTCATTATTTGCCGTTCAACTTTGCCGGGTCGTGGATCTTGTTGTTGTCCTGCCTTCTGCGGGAGAGCACCCTTTCTCTTTCTACGGGTTTGAATCGGCTCGCCGACGAAATCCGGGAAGCGGCGCCGCACTACTTCCTGAACGTGCCAACGCTGCTCGAGCGCGTGCGCCGTGGCGTGGAGGAAGCCGTCGCCGGCCGCGGCACGATGATTCGCGGCCTTTTCCGGAAGGCGCGTGCAGCCTGGGAGCGCCGGGACGTCGGCCGGGGCCGCGCCTTGGACGGGCTGGCGCTCGCGCTGGGGCGATGGCTGATATTCTCGAAGATTCGGATGCGCTTTGGCGAAAACCTGCGCGCAATCATCTGCGGCTCAGCGCCGCTTGCTCCGGAAACGCAGCAGTTTTTCATGATGCTGGGCATCCAGGTTCTGCAGGTGTACGGTCTCACGGAGACGACCGGGATTTGCACCATGGACGACCCGAGGCTGCCCATCGAGCCGGGATTTGTCGGCCCGGCCATCCCGGGGATTGAAATGATGCTCGGCGAAAACGAAGAGATCGTCGTTCGCGGACCGCACATTTTCCCCGGCTACTGGAACCGGCCGGAAGAAACCGGGCGCGTGCTGGAAGAAGGTTGGTTTCACACCGGGGATCAGGGCGAGGTGAACGCGCGAGGGAACTGGCGCATCATCGGCCGTATCAAAAACCTGATTATTCTGAATTCGGGGCATAATATTGCGCCGGAGCCGATCGAGGAGAAAATCGCGCAAGGTCTCCCTGGCGCGCAGCAGGTGGTTGTTGTGGGTGATGGCCGCGGCTATCTCTGCCTTCTTGTGACCGGCGCTGTTGAGCCGGCTGCCGTGGATACGTTGTTGCAGGCCGTGAATCCCGGCTTGCCGCACTATCGCCAGGTGCGCAATTTCTGTTTGATTCCTGAAACGTTTTCCGCCGAAAACGGCCTGCTTACGGCCAACGGGAAACTCCGGCGGGATACGATCTCGCTGAGGTACCGGAGCGAGATTGAGGCCATGTACAGGGCAAAAAACTCAACGGGGGAGGCTGGCACATGAGGACTCTGAAGATTTCGTGGTTCTTGCTCGGTGCGGCGATTTTGGCGCTCTCTTTTTCGCCGGTGCTTGGGAGCCGGGCCCAGACGCCTGCCCCAGCGGGGAAACCCGCCGGTCCGGCGCTGACGGCTGCGCAGAAGGATCTCCTCACTGCCGAAAAGGACTTCGACGAGGCGTACAAAAACCGCGATCAGCAGGTAATGGAAAAAATGACCGCGGAGGACGCTACCTTCATTGATGACACGGGATTGTCGAACAAGCGGCGCTTCATTGATACGGCGGTGAAGAGTACTCGGATCGAGTATTACACCTTGTCTGACACGACCGCGCGAGCGTTCGGAGAGACGGGAATCGTCAATGGCCGCTGGATTGCCAAATATACGGTTGACGGAAAAGATGTCAGCGGCGTCTTTCTATTCACCGATGTATTTGTGAAGAAGCAGGGGCGCTGGATGGTTGTTGCCTCACAGACCACACGGATCGCCAAGTGACTTGCGAGGATGCAACGATTCAGTCGCGCCGCTGAAGCCCATATGAGTGCCGCATGAAAAGCTACAAGGGGGAGTGCCTTTCCTGGGAGCACCGCGAGGGAGTGCTCGAGCTGACGCTCGATCGCGCGCCGGCGAATGAGATTGGTTTGGCGATGCTCGGAGAGCTGGAGAAATTTGCCGGAGCGCTCGCGGTGCTTTCCGCGGAGACGCGCGCGTGCATCCTTTCGAGCGCGCAGAAGAGCGGCTTCAGCGCCGGCGCTGATCTGCGCGAGCTGTACCACGCCGCAGCGCCGCTTCCGGAAAAAGAGCGACTCGCGGGCGTGCGCGGATTTCTTGAGCGCATTCACCGCGTGCTCAATGCGATTGACGCGGCGCCCATCGTGACGATTGCTGCCATTCACGGCGTCTGCTTCGGCGGCGGACTCGAATTGGCGCTGACCTGCGACATCCTTGTGGCCGACAAGATGGCGCGGTTCGCGTTTCCGGAGCTGCGCCTCGGCCTCATTCCCGGCTTTGGCGGGATTCCCCGGCTGAAGCGCGACCTTGGAAACGGCTTCGTGCGGGATCTCCTGCTGACCGGCCGAAGCGTGAATGCGGCGCGGGCCCACGCCGTCGGCCTTGTCGCGCAGCTCGCAGGAGAAGGGGAAGCGCTCAGGGTGGCGCGCGGGACGGCAGCGCAGGTCGTGAAGTTTGATCCCGGCGCGCGCATGGCCGCTAAGAATTTCATCAAGCAGGTCCCGCACGAAGAATTGCAGCGCGAAATCGCAATTTTCTGCGAGCTCTTCGCCAGGCCCGTGGTTTTGGCCGGCCTAAAAAAATTCGTCGAGTCCACCGACGCGATGCCGTACCTTCCTTGAGCTCGCTCGTACTGGGAGGATTCATGCAACTAAAATGCCGAACCGCTCTGCTTGCCGGCTTGTTATTCGCCGGCATTTCGCTGCCGTGTTCCGCGCAGGTGCCAGTCGCGCACTTTCCGGTTCCGGCGCCCAAGTTCGAAGTGCGCGTTGAGAAGAGCGTCATGGTGATCACGCGCGAT
>JBGOWC010000219.1:0-4332 GCA_041478415.1 Terriglobia bacterium | reverse complement strand
CACAGGAACAACGCCGCGAATCGAGTGCGCATGGGCATAGCCAAGGGCTGCGGGATCGCCGGGCACTTCCTCTAATAAGATTCCGCCTCTCTGCAGATTGTATCTCAGCGTGTCCAGAAACTCAGCGCGGACACCGGAGGAGGGAGCGGCAACCTCGGCGACCGGCTCCTTGGCAACGGGTTTCTCCTGGGCACGCAGATTGCCCTGGAAAATCGGCAGGATCACAGCAAGTGACAGACAACAAAAGAGTTGACGTCGCATCTTCCCCTCCCCATCCCGTATGATTGACCCCACGGCAGGCAGAATTCCTTCCTGCCGTGGCGACGCGGCTGGCACAGTATCGAAACCCGCTCGCAGGAGCAACAAAATTTAGATATGAAAGACCCTGCCCAAACGTCTAATGAAAGGAACGATTTGGCCTCTTATTTCGTCTTAACCCTATACTGGAGGATGAGTTGGGAGTAGCCCCCTATGAGCGTCTGTCCGGGATGCGGCCGATAATGACGGCGGCCGCACGGCGCGGGCGCGTCTCTTCCGCTGTGGAGTCCCTGCGGCGAGCGGCCATGACCCAGCTCGAGACGATCCGGCTGGCGCTGGATACGCTGCGCGCGCACAAGCTGCGGAGTTTGCTGACGCTGCTGGGGGTGATCCTGGCGGTGACAACGCTTGTGGCGGTGATGAGCGTCGTGGCCGGGCTGAACAGCTACGTGGCGGAGCGCGTGGCGAACCTTGGCGCAAACGTGTACGTCGTGGCGCGCTTCGGGATTATCACCAGCATGGACGATTGGGTGAAAGCGCAGAAGCGGCCGCTCATCACACTTACTGAATATGAGGGCCTGCGCGAAACGATGCGGACGGCCAACAGCGTCGCCGCCCAGGAAGGCACCTCGAGCGACATCCGCTCCGGCAACGAGTTGCTGGAAGACGTGAGTGTTAACGGCGTAACGCCAAACTACGCGCAGGTGCGAACGGTGGATGTTGCGGCGGGGCGCTTCCTGGGCGAAGCGGATGAATTGCACCGCGCGCCGGTCTGCTTTATCGGCGCGGACGTAGCGAAAAAGTTTTTCTTCAATGTGGACCCGATCGGAAAGACGATCCGGGCGGGCACGCACAGCTATGAAGTCATTGGCGTGGCCCAGGCAATCGGCAGCGTCTTTGGCCAATCGCAGGACAACTTCCTGCTGATTCCGCTCGGGACCTACTACAAGGAGTGGCACACGCCGAGGCAGTCTCTGACGCTGTTCGTGCAGGCGCATAGCGCGGAGATGCTGGAGGCGTCGCAGGACGAAGCGAGAATGCTTCTGCGGGCGCGGCGGCATGATCGATGGAACGCGCCCGACGGCTTTGGCATCGTGGGCTCGGCGTCGATTACAAGTTTGTGGAAATCGCTGACCGCCAATCTTTTCAACATGGCGATTGGCCTGACGGCTGTGTTTCTGGTCGTAGGCGGGATCGTCATCATGAACATCATGCTGGCAAGCGTGACCGAGCGCACGCGGGAGATCGGCTTGCGGCGGTCGCTGGGAGCGCGGAGGAAACACATCATCCTGCAGTTCATGACGGAGTCTGCGATGCTTGCGGCGCTGGGCGGTCTGATTGGGATCGGGCTGGCCTACGGGGTCGTGGCGATCGGGCGGGCCGCCACGTCCATTCCCATGCGCACACCGCTGGGCGCGGTCATCCTGGCGCTGGGCGTATCCACCGCGGTTGGATTGTTTTTCGGAATTTATCCGGCGATGCGCGCGGCTCGGCTCGACCCCATCGAAGCGTTGCGGGCGGAGGGCTGAGAAAAGGCCATGGCGCAGGCACACCGCGAAAATCTGAAGCAAGCGCTGGACACGCTGCGGGCGCACAAACTGCGCAGCTTCCTCACCGTGTTTGGCGTGGTGCTCGGCGTGGGCGTCATCATGGTGGTCGCCGCGCTGATCACGGGCTTTGACGAGCAGATCCAGGAATCCATCTCGCAGTATGGCGCGGACACGGCATTCATCTCGCGGTGGGACCATGGGCCGCACAACGGGCGCCGGCCAAAAGACGAGCGCGAGCGGAAGCCCCTCACTCTCGAAGACGGTGAGGCGCTGAGAGCGAGCTGCCCGGCCGTGAAGAATGTAACCGTTTGGACGGAGTGGTGGGAGCAGCAGCATACGGTGCGCACGAAGGATGGGTCGGTCAGCGCAATCGATTTCCGCGGCGTGCAGGCTAATTTCGGCCAAGTGTACGCGAACGCCTCGACGCTGCAGGGGCGTTTTATTTCGGACGCGGATGATTTGCACCGCGAAAAAGTGGTCATGCTGGGCGAAAACGTGGCGCCCGTGTTGTTTCCGAACGGCTCGCCGATCGGGAAAGACGTGTTCATCGATGGCTCGGCGTTTCAGGTCGTCGGCGTGGTGGAGAAGCCCAAGGGAGGCATGGGCCTGGGCGATGAGGACCGCCGCGTGCTCATTCCGTACAATACTTTTCGTAAGGTCTATCCGGGCGCGTATGAAAATAACATCCGCATCCAGGCGGAAAAAAACCAGCTCGATCAGGCGGTGGACCAAACGCGCGAAGTGCTGCGGCGGCGGCGCAACGTGGGGTACGACCAGAAAGACAGTTTTTCCATCGAGACGGCGCAACAACAGGTCGATGAATTTCACAGCATCGTGGGGATGGTGGCGGTCGCGACGGTGGTGATCAGTTCGATCGGATTGCTGATCGGGGGCGTGGGGGTGATGAACATCATGCTGGTGAGCGTGACGGAGCGGACGCGGGAAATCGGCGTGAGAAAAGCGATTGGCGCGCGACGCGGCGACATCACCTGGCAGTTCTTGCTCGAAGCGATGACGCTGACGGGATCCGGCGGTGTGATCGCGCTGATTCTGGTCAATGGCCTGGTTCTTCTGATTCGCATGGGGGTCGGCTGGCGCGGGAGCGTGCCGCTGTGGGCGGTAGCCGCCGGACTGACCGTCAGCGTAGGCATTGGATTGATCTTCGGTGTGTGGCCGGCGATGAAGGCGGCCAAGCTCGACCCTGTGGAAGCTCTCCGCTACGAATAACCGCGCGATTCTCACCTGATTCGGCGCTCATTTGAGAATAATAAGGATGGATCGCTGCGTGGAAGCGGCGGACGAGACCGCTTGTGAGTGGGGGGGTGGCTAAAAAATGCGCAGGCGGCGGCGCTGGGCGGTTTCCAACTGCGGCGGAGGAGCGTGCGCCGCGACTTTGCGGCGAGCGAGCGGATAGAGTTCGGCAGCGAGTGCGTTGCCGTCGGCGAAACGGAAGACGGGCTCCTTGGCGAGGCAGCGCTCAATGATGCGGTTGATCGCGACCGGAAGAGACGGGTTGACGTTTGACGGCAGGATAGGCGTATCCGAAATAACCTGGCTACAGATCGCTTGCGGAGTCTCGCCGGCAAAGGGCCGGCGACCCGTCACCATCTCATAGAGAACGACTCCGAGTGAAAAAATATCCGAGCGGCCATCCTGCGGCTTGCCGAAAATCTGTTCGGGGCACCAGTAGGCGGGCGTGCCCAGCAGCGAACTGTCCGCCGAGTCGCGGCTGGCGAGCCGCGCCATGCCGAAATCGGTGAGTTTTATCCGGCGTTCCTCGCTGATAAGAATGTTGGCGGGCTTGACGTCGCCGTGAATGATTCCTTTGCGATGCGCGGCGGCGAGCGCCGACGCCACGTGGCCGACCCAGGCGCAGGCTCTTGGAAAGGGAATACTTCCCTTTTTCAGTAGCCGGTCAAGCGGCTCCCCTTCGAAAAATTCCATGACGAGATATGGCGTTTGGGTGGCTTCGTCAATGCCCATGTCGTGGAGCGTGATGACGTGGGGATGGGTGAGCTGGCCGACGACGCGCGCTTCGCGAAGAAAGTCCTCGCGGGCAGCCCCGCGAGCGAGTTCGGGCAGAAGGAGCTTGATGGCCACGGTGCGGCCGATCATGGGGTCAAAGGCGCGGGCGACGCGTCCCGAGGCACCTTCGCCTATAATTTCGAGGATTTCGTAGCGACCAATTTGCACAAATGCTGTCCCCTCAGACAGTAGGTTGCTCGTTAAGAGTAGAAAATCGGGATGTGCTGTGGAATGGAGCGGTCGTTCCAGCGCAGGCGTACTTTCGTACTGCCCAAAATGCTTGCAACGAAGGGGTTTACGGGGTTCCGCAGGTCTGGCGGCGGGGGCGTGTCTACTTCGGCCCGGGGGAAGTGTGAAGAGGCGTGAAAGCGGCCCCGGCGGTGAAGTTTTCCGGAAACTGACGGACGTAGGTTTCCATTGCGGGGTGCCAGAGGTGATGGAAACGAAATTCGTTCATCTCCCTGATGGCGTCTTCCACGGACCATTTCTGGGACGAGAT
>JBGOWC010000276.1:0-3575 GCA_041478415.1 Terriglobia bacterium | reverse complement strand
CTTCCCGCTGGCCTGCGCCAAAGGCCTGGGACACCAGCGTGTCCAGTCCAATCAACAGGCCGCCGCCAAAGAAACTAAGTACGTGAACGAGGATGCCGCCGAGGCTGACCGCTGCAATGGCCACGGCGCTGTTCGGCAAGCGGCCAACCATCATGGTGTCCACGATGACCATGGTCATCCATCCCACTTCCGCGAGGACCAGGGGCACGGCGAGGGTCAGCGTGGGACGAAACTCTTTCCGGATTGTGCGCATGCGAATCATGGAGTCGAGACAGTGTACGGGAGGGATGAATTTGGCGCAAAGCCGCGCGTGGATGAGGTTTGAATGCCGAAGCTCTGGCAATCAGAGCGAGGTACCACCGCGGGCATGAAGCCGCAGTGGGTGGGAGCTGGGCATCGAGCTGCACGAACCATCGCGGGATTTTTGGGCCCTGGAATTTTAGGCAGCCTGTCACTTTCCGAGCAAATCTGAACGCACGGCGGTCTTCCCCCTCGATCTCCGGACTTCGATTCCCACTGTTTTGGACCGTGGGGCTGCTACTTTTTGCTTGCGCTAGGATAGCCCTGGTAAGTAAAGTTAGCCTAGCCCTAGGGGGTTTTCCACGGGCCACACCTATATATAGGAAGCCCGTTGCAAGACTGCGGCTGGAGTATGCGTCCGGGGCGGAGACAGATGCGCAAGACTGCCATAATTACGGTGGCCAATCAAAAGGGTGGCGTCGGCAAGACCACGACGGTGATCAATCTCTCCGCCGCTCTCGCCCATCGCGGCAAGAAGACGCTTTTGATCGACCTCGACCCGCAGGCGAATTCCACGATCGCATTTTTTACGCCGGGGGAAGTTTCGTCGTCGATGTTTGAAGTGCTCAGCGACAGCCGGATAGAGATGTCGGCGGTCATAAAGCCGACGAAACACCCGATGTTGTCCGTCGGGCCGGGACGTTTGGCGCTGGCGAAACTCGAACAAGCGCTTGCGGGACAATTCGACGCGCCGTATAAACTCAAAGACGCGCTTTCGCCGATTTTGAAAGACTTCGACTATGTGATTCTCGATACGCCGCCGTCGCTCGGCATCCTGACGGTCAACGCCATGGTGGCTTCCACGCACCTGCTCGTGCCCATTCAAGCGGCGTACTTCGCCATCGAAGGCACCGACGACCTGCTCGAAACCTACGAGCGAATTCGCGCGCGTCCCAATCCCGCTCTCAAGGTTCTTGGCGTGGTGATCACGCTGTTTGACAAGCGCACGAATATTTCGCGCGATACCCACGGACAGATTCGCTCGGTTTTCGGCGAAGTGCTCTTAAAGACGCGAATCAGCAAAAACGTGCGTCTGGAAGAAAGTCCGGCCTACAAGGAAACGATTCTGACGTACGCGCCGAAATCACCCGGCGCGATTGAATATAAGAAACTAGCCGCGGAGGTTATCCAACGTGTCGAACGTGTCGAAGAGGATCGGATTGCCCGTCACGCTGAAGATGCGGCATGACGCCCACTACATCGAGTCGCTGACCACATACAGCGGCGCGGCGATCGGGCGCATGGTGCCGGTGGAGAAAATCCGGCCAAACCCGGACCAGCCGCGCAAGGCGCTGGGCGACCTGCACGAGCTGAGCGACTCCATTCGCGAGAAGGGCGTACTCGAGCCGCTGCTGGTGCGCTACGTGCCGCGCGAGGAGTGCTACTACATCATTTCGGGCGAGCGCCGCTACCACGCCTCGCGTGCCGCGGGGCTGCGCGAACTGCCGTGCATTGAAAAAATCGCCGACGACGCGGAAACGCTCGAACTGGCGCTCATCGAGAACATGCAGCGAAAAGACCTGACGCCATTCGAGGAGGCTGACGGCCTTCACCGGCTGGCGACGCAGTTTGAATACACCCACGAGGATATGTCCAAGAAAATCGGGCGGGCGCGCTCCTCCGTGACGGAAACGCTGTCCCTGCGGAACATCACCGACTCGATTCGCAGGAAGTGCGTCGAGCGCGGAATCGTTTCCAAGTCGCTGCTTCTGCAGATCGCCCGGCAGCCCACCGAGAAAAAGATGGCGGAGATGCTGCACCGAATCCTCCAGGGCGGAATGACGCGCGATGACGCGCGGCGCGAGCGGCGCGAAGAACAGCAGACCGGTCCGCGGCCACAGCCGTTCATCTTTCACTTCGAGCCGCAATCGGAGAATTTCAAGCTGCGAATTCAGTTCCGCAAGAGCCACGTCTCGCGCGATGAGCTGATTTCCACGCTGCGGGAGATTCTTTCGTCACTTGAGGGATCTTCCGAGACGGCGGATTCCGCCGTCGCATAACTGCTTGGAGCCATGCCGCGGGAGGGAATCGCCGAAAGCGGTGAACTTCCCGCCGGTGGCGCTCTTCCATGGTTGACCTCTCGCCCCAGCAGATGCAGCTTCTCGAAAAATTGTTTTCCGCCGGGTTTCGTCCCATCGCCATTCCGCCGTTTGAGAATGTGCTGTGCGTCCGCCGAGGGGAGTGCGCCGCGGTCCTGGCCACCGTGGCGAATGCCGGGCTGCGTCTGCAGGCGCCGCCGACCTACCTTGTCGAGGGGAATCTGAGCGTTAGAATCCGGAGGGGAGACCGAGAGATCTTCGTTTGGAAGAAAAGAGAAATCGAAGCGACCGCCGAGCGTCGCGATGAGCTTGAAAGGTTTCGGACCGATCTGGAGTGCGTTCTCGGCGAAACGCGCCCGCAGTAATCTTTCCGGCTGATTTGCATTCCACATGGCATCCCGGCAAACTCTGAATCGTATGACAAATTATGACTTGATTTGTGTCGGTGCGGGGCCGACCGGGCTCGCGTGCGCCATCGAAGCCCGCCGAGCCGGGATGCGCGCGCTCGTGATCGACAAAGGTTGCCTCTGCAATTCGTTGTTTCATTACCCGGTCAACATGGTCTTCTTCACCACGCCCGAGCTGCTGGAGATTGGCGATCTTCCGCTGACTTGCGCCGGAGAAAAACCGACACGTGCGGATGCGTTGAAGTACTACCGCCGGGCCGCCAGGCACTACGAACTCGAGTTGCGCCTGTTCGAGGTCGTGGACCATGTCGAGGGCAGCGACGGCAATTTCACCGTGGTGACGCGCACGGAGAACGGCGCGCAGCAGCGCTACGCGGGGCGGAAAATTGTCGTTGCAACTGGCTATTACGACCTGCCCAACCTTCTCGGGGTCGCGGGCGAAAATCTTGCGCATGTCTCGCACTATTACACCGAGCCGCACGAATTCTGGGGGCAGGACGTCGTCGTCATCGGGGGAAAGAATTCGGCAGCGGAGGCGGCGCTGGATCTCTTTCGCAACGGCGCCCGGGTTACGCTCATTCATCGCAAGGCGGAACTCGGCGCGACGATCAAATACTGGGTTCGCCCGGACATTGAAAACCGCATCAAGGCAGGAGAAATCCGCGCGCTTTTGAATGCGCGCCTGATTGGCATCGCGCGAGACCACGTGGTTGTGCGGAACGGCAGCGGAGGCGAACAAATCGTGCCGGCGCGGCAAGTGTTTGCGCTGACGGGTTATCATCCCGACTACGATTTCCTCGAAAAGCTTGGTGTGCAGCTCGATCCCGTG
>JBGOWC010000228.1:0-4224 GCA_041478415.1 Terriglobia bacterium | reverse complement strand
TCACGCATCACATCATTCGCGAATACATCTCGTATCTGCACGACCAGCGGCTCGAAAAAAGCTCGATCTCGAGAAAGCTTGCCGCGCTTCGTTCCTTTTTCAAGTATTGCGTGCGCGAGGGCAGAATCGCTGAAAACCCCGCCCGGCTCGTCGCCACGCCAAAGTTGCCGAAGCGCATTCCCTCCGTGCTATCCGCCGAAGAGATGAATGCGTTCTTGAATCAAATCGCGGAAATGGGCGCGCCGGCAGCGGGAGGGAAGCCCTCGCGCCGCAGGTTGCGCCTGCTGCCGCGTCCCGCGGCTTCCGCCGCGCGCAAGAAACAAGAATCGGGCCTGCTTCTCCGCCGCGACCGCGCGCTCCTCGAGTTGCTCTACGCGGCGGGACTTCGCGTCAGCGAGCTCACCGGCCTCAATGTCCCCGACATGGATCAGAAGGAACGTATGCTGCGCGTTCGCGGCAAGGGCAATAAGGAACGCATCGTTCCCTACGGTGCGAAGGCACAGGATGCGCTCGACGCTTACTGGCCCGCGCGCGAAGAGCTTCTGTTGAAAGCAGCCACGAAGCGCGATCGCGCTGAATCGCCCCACGCCCAGGCCATCTTTCTGAATTACACCGGGCAGCGCCTCACGCAGCGCTCCGTCGGGCGCATCGTCAAGAAGTATGTCCGCCTCATCAACGTCAATTGGGACATGCACCCGCACTCGCTGCGCCACGCTTTTGCCACTCACCTTCTGGCCGACGGCGCCGATCTGCGCGCCATTCAGGAGCTTCTGGGCCACCAGTCGCTATCCACCACGCAGAAGTACACTCATGCCTCGATCCGCCAATTGATAGACGTCTACGACAAATCCCACCCCCACGCGTAGCGCCGCTTTGCAGCGCGCTGGTTTGATCACCCGGCATTTGCGGGCTTGCGCGAGGAATCAAATCGGCCTACGCTGTGCGCCGTCTGCGGCGTCCGCGCACCCAGCAAGCACCGTCGCAGAACGCTCGACAAGGATAGTTCGGTGAACAGTAAGACTCCGGCTGCAGTTCTCTTCGTATTCTTGTGGGCGGCATCGGCCGCTTCTGTCGCCCTGAATCACGCTCCGGCGCCGGTGCCCGCATCTGCGCCGCCGGCCGAATTTTCCGCCGAGCGCGCCATGGCCCACGAGTTCGCCATCGCGCAGCGACCTCATCCTGTGGGCACTCCCGAACACGACCGCGTCCGAGATTATCTCGTCGCCAAGCTCACGGAGCTCGGCGTGTCGCCGCAGATCCAAAAAGCGACGGGCGTCACTCCCAAATATCAGGTCGCCGGCACAGTGGAAAACATCGTCGCGCGCTTGAAGGGCACGAACGATTCTACGGACGTCGTGATGCTCGCCGCGCATTACGATTCCGTTCCCGCGGGTCCCGGCGCAGGCGACGACGGCGCGGGTGTCGCCGCGCTGCTCGAAACCTTGCGCGCTCTGCGCGCCGGCCCGCCGCTGCGCAACGATGTCCTCTTCGTCATCACCGACGGCGAGGAAGACGGCCTCCTCGGCGCTTCCGCGTTCATGGCCGAGCATCCCTGGGCGCGCGACGTCCGCGTCGCTCTCAACTTCGAAGCCCGCGGCAATGCCGGCGTCTCGCAGATGTTTGAGACCAGCGCGGGCAACGGCCGCCTCGTGCAACTCCTCGCCGATGCCGCGCCAAACCCGGCGGGCTCTTCGCTGACCTACGAAATCTACAAGCATATGCCCAACGACACGGATCTGACCGTGTTCAAGCAATCCGCCTCCGCCGGGATGAACTTCGCCTTCATCGGCAACTGGGAGGCCTACCACACGCCCCTCGATAATCCGCAGCAGCTCGATCGCGGCAGTCTGCAACATCACGGCTCGAACGCGCTTTCACTCGCGCGGCAATTTGGCAACGCGGATCTCGGAAACCTTCGTGAACGCGACGCCGTGTACTTCTCCGTTCCCGGCGGACTCTTTGCCCACTATTTACAAAACAGGATCTGGCTGCTTGCCGTTCTCGGCGTCCTGGTTTTTCTGGCCGCGCATTTGTATCTCGGCGGCGCCGGGGAAGTGAGCGTTCTACGCGTGCTTCTGAGCTGCCTCGCCAATTTGGGCGCGGCGTTGTTCCTGGCGCTGGCCGGATTCGGCTTCGTCAAGCTGGTGACTTGGCTCCATCTCCGCTGGTTGCCGGAGGGCGATGTCTTGCAAAGCCGTTTCTATTTGCTTAGCCTCTCTGCCCTCCTGGCCGCACTGTGGATCACCCTCTACCGCCTGCTCCGGAAAAAACTTTCAGTGGGAAATCTGGCCCTCGGCGGAGGCTTGGGCTTTCTGGTTCTGACCGTTCTGATGACGAAGTGGTTGCCGGGTGGAAGCTATGTTTTCCTCTGGCCGCTGCTCGCCCTGCTCGTGGCGGCGTGCGTCATCGGCATAGCACGGCTAAGCCCGCCATCCCTCGTTACGACGGTCGCGCTCTGTCTCCTCGCCCTGCCGGCCTTGTTGATTCTCGTTCCGCTCGTTCAGGGATTTTTCCAGGCGTTAGGGCTGACGATGATGGGCGCACCGCTCCTCTCCTTCCTCGTTGCGCTCTGCCTGACCGCTCTCACGCCCCAGATCGAAGCGATACTTGTGTCCTGGCGGAGCTCTCTGGTCTGGCTGGCGCTCGCGGCTGGTATCCTCTTTCTGGGGATCGGCGCATCGGTCACGCGCTACGGAAACGAGCATCCCAAGCCGAGCCTCATGGCTTACGCGCTCGACACCGATTCGGGAAAAGCCCTCTGGGCCAGCAGCGCCGACCGCGTGGACGCCTGGACGGCGCAATACGTGAGTGCGACTCCTTCCCGCGGAAAATTGGCCGGCTTCTTTCCGGACTGGCTGCCGTTTGAATTTCTTCAGCACGAAGCGCCGCTCCTTCCACTCGCACCTCCAAAGATCGAAGTCCTCGCGAGCTCAGCCGAAGGCGATGTCCGCACGCTGCTTTTGCGCATCACCTCTCCCCGCCACGCTCGCACGCTCTCCGTTAACGCTCTCGAGAATGAAGTTCTCGACGCTGCCGTGAACGGCCGCGCATTGGGCAAGCCCGCGCAATCGCGGTGGAACCCAAGCGGAAAATGGAGCTTTAATTATGCCGGTGTTCCGCCGGAGGGCATCGATCTGAAACTCCTCGTAAAGGGCACCGGCCCGGTGAAGCTGCGCGCGCTCGATGGCTCGATGGGCCTGCCCGAAAACTCGGGAAAGAATTTCGCCCCGCGGCCGCCCGACTCCATGCCCCGCCATTCCGGCGATGAGACCCTCGTCCGCCGCAGTTTTGTCTTGTAATATCACGCCGCGTATCCTTTACGATTGTCCTCGCACCCAGGGGAGCGTCCGTGTCCTGTCCCATCTGCGAAAAGAGAAAACCCGAGCGATTTTGTCCGGCAAAGGGCGAAAAAATCTGCGCCATCTGTTGCGGGACCGAGCGCGAAGTTACCATCCACTGCCCCGCCGGCTGCTCTTATCTGCTGGCAGCCCACCGCTATGAAAACGAGCATCCCAAACCCGTTCCGCCGGACACGCCTCTCCTCGACGTAAGCTTCTCTTCGGACGTCGTCTACGCGCATCAGCCCGTACTTTCCGGGCTTGCGTTCACCATCGCGAAGTCTGCCGCCGCCCAGTCCGCCGTTTCCGACCCGGACGTCCTCGCCGCGCTCCGGGCGCTCGCGGAAACCTTTCGAACTCTCGGCACCGGCATCTACTACGAGCGACCGCCCGACGCGCCCACGCCGCGCGCCCTCTATGCCGAGCTCCAGCGCTTTCTGGCTGAGTGCAAGCAGCGAGAGTCCGAGCGCGCCGGCTCTTCCGCCGTCAAGGATTCCGAGATTTTCGTTCTGCTGGTGTTTCTCTATCGGATGGGCATCCTGCGCACAAACGGCCGCCCGCGCTCGCGCCGGTTCATCGAATTCCTCCGCAGCCAATTGCCGGAAACCCCTGAGATCCAGCACGAGGAGCCCCGCATCATCGTTCCGTAAATCCGTATCGTCCCGCAAATCGGGTCGGTTCCTGAGTTTGCCCGCAGCCCCGCCGCTATGCAGCCGGAGAAGCTGACGCCGCATTCCAGGTCAGCGACATCTGCGCGCACGACACGGCCTTCGATATCTCCGCCCACGGCCGTCCCAGCAATCCATATTTTTCACGCAAATTCGCAACGCGCCCCGCGATCATTTTTCGGTACGCCTCCGGCGCATAACCTTCCTTCGCGTACCAG
>JBGOWC010000003.1:0-19649 GCA_041478415.1 Terriglobia bacterium | reverse complement strand
GAAAATTTAGCGCAGCCCGGACGCAGGCACACGTGACCACGCAGACACCCACGGAACCCAAGCACTCGCTCAGCCCCACGGCGCAGCCAAAGATTCACAGGGTTGAGGTTTACTGGACCGCGGTTACGTACAAGACCGTGGCCATCTACGTCATCTTGATAGTGGCGGTTATTCTTGGCGCGATCTCCATTACTCGACCCAACTGGTATTCCGCCGTGTACAACAAGCTCTCGAGCGCGGTCAGCAACCCAGAAGCGGACAGCATTAGCGTAGAACAACGGCAGGCGAAATTCGTGAACCTCGACGGCAAGGTGCAGGTGAAAAGAGTCAACTCCGTCCAATGGGTCGAAGCCGACTTCCATACTGCGCTCGACAAGGGCGACCTCATCCAGACGGGTTCGGACGGGGCCGCAAGAATTGCCTTCGCTGACGGCACGGAGTACACCGTGAAGTCCGATACACTCGTCACTGTGGAAGAGAATTCGATGGACAGCGACAAGCCCACCAGCGTGGCCATGCGCATTAATACGGGCGCGGTGGATCTGGCGACCCCCAATTGGTCGTCGCCAGATTCCAAGGCGGCCGTCAGCGTGGAAGACGCCACAGCGCAACTGCACTCCAACAGCCGCGCGGCAGTCAAGGCCGATCCGCAGAAGAAGGAAAATGAGATCGTGGTCTCCGGCGGCAGCGCGGAAGTCCAGCGTGGCCAGGAAAGAATCGAACTCGCGCAATGGCAAAAGGCCGCCATTACGGCGGGGAGCCCCATCCAGAAGTCGAACGTGCTCGCGCCGCCGGATCTTGCCGAGCCGCTGAATCTTGCGCCCATCATCGTCGAGAACCCGAAGACCGCGTCCGTGCATTTCGAATGGAAACCCGTTGCGGACGCCGTCTCCTATACGCTCCGCATCAGCGCGACGGCGATGTTCACCAAGACGGTCGGCGGAGCAAAGGTTTCCGGCACGAGCGCGGATATCACCGGACTCGACGCCGGTGATTATTTCTGGAATGTGATGGCCACGGACGCGAAGAACCAGAACAGCGAAATCAGCGAAAAGTTCAAGTTCACTCTGGTTGCGCAGGGCAAGACCCAGGAGATGGTCCTTGAGATCGTCAGCACGCAGATTCACGGCCGCGTCGCGGAAATTATCGGCCGAACGGAACCCGGCGCGGCGCTCATCGTGAACGGCCAGTCCGTTCCCAACATTTCGCCCGATGGGAGTTTCCGTCATTTCACGGAGCCGCTCGAGCCCGGCCCGCATACGATTGTGGTGATTGGACAGAATCGCCGGGGAGGCACGGCGAAGCAGCAGGTGTCCATCGTGGTGCCCAAGTAAAAGCGCCGAAGGAAAGTTTTCGAAGCAAAGGCCCCAGCGGCCTTTGCGTTGGCCGTAACGTCCGTGGACAATGGTACTGGTGACCGCGAAGCGCTCACCCTGCTCAGCGGACAGCGGGGAAGATTTCTCCGCAAGGGGACGGAGGAATGAATAAAAACGGTTATAACTTAAGGTCGATCTTCAGTCTGTTTTCATCCGACCTGGCAATCGATCTGGGCACGGCGAACACGCTGGTGTTCGCGAGCGGTAAAGGGATCGTCGTGAACGAACCCTCGATCGTGGCCATCAACAAAGCGAGCGGTGAAGTCGTGGCCGTCGGGCGCGAAGCCAAAGATATGCTGGGCCGCACGCCCGGCAACGTCGTGGCCATCAAACCCATGAAGGACGGCGTCATCGCGGACTTCAAAGTCACCGAAAAAATGCTCACTTACTTTATCCACAAGGCGCACAACCGCCGCGTGCTGGTGCACCCGCGGATTGTCATCGGCGTGCCGAGCGAAATCACGCCCGTGGAGAAGCGCGCCGTGCAGGACTCCGCCTATCGCGCACGCGCCAGCGAAGTCTTTCTCGTCGAGCAAGCCATGGCCGCAGCCATCGGGGCGGGTCTTCCCATCGAAGAGCCCTCCGGTAACATGGTCGTGGATATCGGCGGCGGCACCACGGATATCGCGGTGATCTCCATGAGCGGCATCGTCTACTCGCGGTCGGTCCGCGTCGCGGGTAACGAAATGGACGAAGCCGTCATGCAATATCTCAAGCGCAAATACAATCTGCTCGTCGGCGAACGCACTGCCGAACAGATCAAGATGGAAATCGGCTCGGCCTATCCGCTGGAAAAGCCGCTCACGATGGAAGTTAAGGGCCGCAACCTCATCGAAGGCGTGCCGCGCACGGTCACCATTGACGACAGCGAGATCCGCGAGGCGCTCGGCGAATGCGTGGCGACGATTCTCAATGCCATTCGCGTGGCCTTGGAGCGCACGCCGCCGGAGCTTTCCGCGGATATCAGCGACAGGGGCATCGTCCTGACGGGCGGCGGCGCGCTCCTGAAAAATCTGGACAAGCGCATCCGCGAAGAGACCGGACTCCCAGTCTCGATCGCCGACGATCCGCTGGCGTCGGTCGTGCTCGGCACGGGCAAGATGCTCAGCGATTTCAAGCTCCTGCGCCAGGTCTGCATTGATTAGGAACCCAGGCTGAAGCCTGTGCCACTGGACCCATGATCGCCATCCCCTCTCGCCACCGGTCGCTCGTTCTTTTCGCGATTGTCGTCGTCGCGCAAGTGCTCCTCCTCGCCGTGCATATCCGCAGGGACGTCCAGGGCGGGCAGGACCGTCTCATCCGCGTCTGGATTGTCGGCGCCGTTTCGCCTTTCGAGCGCGCCGGTTCCTGGGGCGTGCAGAAACTCCGCGGCAC
Source organism: Terriglobia bacterium (assembly GCA_041478415.1). GTDB lineage: Bacteria > Acidobacteriota > Terriglobia > Acidiferrales > UBA7541 > Acidiferrum. Next base: position 16,899 of record JBGOWC010000003.1, on the reverse strand, counting down.
CTGGAACCACTACTTCGCGCTGCGGCAGGCCGCGCGTGAGAATGAAGATCTGCGGCGAGAGCGCGATGCGCTGAAATTGACCGCAAACCGGTTGCAGGGCAAGGCCGCGGAAGCGGAACGCCTCGCCGCGCTGCTGAATTTCCGGGACGCCCACAAGGAAGTTCCCATGCTCGCCGCGCGCGTCGTCGGCGCGAGTGCGGATAATGCGAACCAGACGATTTTCCTCGATCGCGGCGAGCGCGACGGCGTCCGCCGCAACATGGGCGTGATTACACCGGACGGCGTCGTCGGCAAAGTGATTGACTCCTACCGCGACACCGCGCAAGTGCTCCTCCTCACGGACAGAGAGAGCGGCGTGGGCGCGATGCTTGCGGACTCGCGCATTCAGAGCCCGGTCGGCGGCGTGGGAGAGCCGCTCCTGGTGATGAAATATGTGGCCAACGACGACACCGTCAATTCCGGCGAACGCGTCGTCACCAGCGGAATGGACCGCATCTTTCCGAAAGATCTGCCGGTCGGAACCGTCGTGGAAATCAAGCCCGGCAATCCGTTCAAGCAGATCCGGATTCGGCCCGCGGCGAATCTCGAGCGACTCGAGGAAGTGATTGTGCTCCTCACCCTCCAGCCAATTGATTTGAAGAAAGAGCCGGAAGCGAAGGCCGCGGCTCCGGCGAAGAGCGAACGGGCTGAACCGGCGGCGGAAAAACCATGAACGACACGTTTGACATCCGGAGCGGCGCCGAGACTCACATCGAGGTGCACAAATTTCGCGCCGGCGCCATTGTCGCCGCCACGCTCGCCGCTCTCGTCCTGCAAAAGCTTCTCCCGGTCTATGTGCCCAAAGCCGATCTGTTGGACCTGCCGCTGCTCATCACCATGTATTTCGGATTGAGCCGCCGCAATCCCTCCACCGGGCTTCTCCTCGGCACAGTGATTGGTCTTCTGCAAGATAGTCTGAGCAAATCTCCGCTTGGCTTGAATGGAATCGCCAAGACACTCGTCGGCTACATCGCGTCTTCCATCGGCGGCCGCCTCGATACGGAGCACCCGGCAAGCCGCTTTGCTCTCGCGGTTGTTTTCTGCGGTCTGCACCAGGGCGTGATTGTGCTGATCAAGCGCTTGCTTCTCGCGCAGCCGGAGGCGTGGTTCACCGCGCGGCTGGGCCTCGCTGCCGTCGTGAACGGTGTTGTCGCCGTCGGCCTCTTCATACTCCTCGACCACCTCCGCAAACCATCCTGAGGAATTGATCGCCGTACAGCCCGTCGCATCAAATCCCGCGGTCTGAAAACTACGGCTACAGACAGTCTCTTGTGGCCGTCCTCATTAGAAGCCGGGTTCTTTCCTACACTTCTCGGGCGAAAAGGAAGCTCTTGAAATCATCGAAGCTGCTGGAGAGAGGAAGGGAGAGTTTCGGGCGGGAGAGATAGGCGGCGAGGCGTTCCGGCAACTGCGGCGCCGTCCCTGTTGCGCGGGCAACGATGTCCGCGAACTTCGCCGGGTGCGCCGTCGCCAGCACAAGCCCCTGCGACGGTTCGGTATGCGCGCGATGATACGCTTCCCAGCCAAGGATACCGACGGCCGTGTGCGGATCGGCGAGATAGCCGTAGCGCGAATGAATGTGGCGAATGGCCTCGAGTGTTTCTTCGTCCGTTGCGCAGTGTCCCCAAATCTCCCGCTGCAGCAGCTCCAGCCGGTTCCGGCACAGCGCCAGCAGCCGCGGAAAATTGTTGGGATTGCCCACGTCCATCGCGTTCGAAAGGGTTTGCACCGCCGCGCGCGGATGAAACGCGCCGGTGCGTAGATAGTCCGGGACGACATCATTCACGTTCGTCGCGGCGACGAATCTCGCAACCGGCAAGCCGATGCGCTTTGCGAAAATACCCGCCGTGAGATTCCCGAAATTGCCACTAGGCACGGAAACGACCAGCGGTGTGGATGTCACCGGCAGCAGCCGGTACGCCGCGACGTGATAGAACATCTGCGGGAGCAGACGCGCGATATTGATCGAATTCGCCGATGTGAGAAACGCGCGCGACTGCAGCTCCGCGTCGCCGAAGGCCTGTTTGACCAGCCGCTGGCAATCGTCAAACGTGCCGGAAATTTCGAGCGCGGTGATGTTTTCGCCGAGCGTCGTGAATTGCTTCTCCTGGGCCTCGCTGATGCGCCCCGATGGATAGAGGATCACCACGCGGATCCCCGGCACTCCCCGAAAGCCGTGCGCGACCGCGCTTCCGGTGTCACCGGAAGTGGCCACCAGAACCGTCAGCGGCCGCGTTTCCTTGCGCACGAAGTAGCCCATCAGGCGGGCCATGAACCGCGCGCCAAAATCCTTGAACGCCAGCGTTGGGCCGTGGAAGAGCTCGAGAATGTGCTGCCCCGGCGACAGCGACACCAGCCGCACCGGGAAATTGATTGCTTCGCTGACGATCGTCCAGAGCTCTTCCTCCGGCACGTCCGAAGGGGCCACAAAAGGCCGCACCACACGAAAACAGACCTCGCTGAACGGTAGCCGGCGGAATTCCTCGAGCTCGGCCGGCGACCGGCGCTGGATTTCCACGGGCATGTACAGCCCGCCGTCGGGCGCAAGGCCGCGCAGGACCGCGGTGCGAAGCGAGGCGAGGGGCGCGAGGCCGGTTGTGCTTCGGTATCTCATCGATTTCCCGAAAGAGTTTTCAAAGGGTTCTCAACCGGCGCTCATCGGCGGCGCTCGAGCTCGCGCTCGATCAATGCGAGAAATCCCGCGGCGTTCAGCGCCGCATCGCGCAAGTGCGAAATGGGAATCACAACGTGCGCGAGAGCTTCATAGCTCTGCCGCCGCGCAGCGATCAGAGCCGGATAGCAGCGCCGCACGGTTTCGAGCGCAGCCTCGCCGGGCCGCGGCTGAAATGCGCCGCGCCACAAGACCGGTTTCGGGTCGCTGAGGTATCGTTCGATCAGCAATTGTTCTTCCTCCGCTGACGCTGACAAATACACAAGCGTCATTTGCGCCTGCAGCCGGCGAAGCAGTCTGTCACCTGCGTAGATGACGCTCCCGGTTGTGTCCAGAACGACTCCCCGTGCCGGATGAGTCTCGAGCTCGTTGAGAGTCTCTCGGAGGCCGGCGATCTCCTCCTCCAGATAATGCGCTTCCCGGCTGGCGTAGCGCGAGCTGTCCGGCCAACCCATCCAGGCGGCCACCCCGTTGATCCCTCCGTAGCCTCCCGTCACCAGGTGCGGCCGCAGGCATTCTTCGATTCGGTCATCGCAAGAGACGGCCCTGTGACCCGCCAGGGCTAACTTGCGGGCCCAAAAGGTCTTGCCGGCGCCGGACATCCCGATTAGAGCCAGCCGCAACGGTTTATGCTGAGTGTTATTCATATGCCTGAAACGAATAATCAACGATATCGTGGCAGTCGTACATTGGGCAAGACGCCTTCGCCTCCCTGGTTCGTCATTTTGATTCAGTCCTAGAACCTGTCCTTCAGGGCGGCTTGCGCAGCCGTACCCTAAGTGCTAGTTTTGACAGCACTTTCCTCTCGTCGCGACGCGTATCCAGAGGAGAGTCGAACGGCGCTTCGAAGGCTCTAGCGGAAAGACTGCACAAGTCTCGCGAGCCTCGCGCTGTGGATATCTCTAGCGTGACGCGAGCAGCCCCCTTGACGTCGGGGCGGGCCCGAGGGGCCTCGATCAGCACAACAGCTCGCGCGCGGAGTCACGGTGTCGTACTGGTTCCGTAACGATAATCGATTGCCGCAAACCCGGCTGGCGGGCGTCTCCTACTTCATCGTCGGGATGATCGGCCTGCTCCTGCTGGGCTTCTGGAAACTCCAGGTCATTGACTCGGACAAGTACTCGCAGCTCGCCGAGCGCAACCGCGTTCGAACGATTCCCATCATCGCGCCGCGCGGGCGCATGCTCGATCGCGATGGCCGCGTCCTGGTGGACAATTACCCGTCCTTCAGCGTACTGCTCCTGCGTGACGATCCTGCTCTCGTCGAGAAGAGCCTGCCCGTCATTGCCGACGGCTTGAACATCTCTCTCGATGATTTGAAGGATCAGCTCGACGTGTCGCGAGGTCTGCCGAAGTTTCAGCCCATCGTCATCAAGCCGCAAGCGACAAAGGCAGATGTGGCTTACATCGAATCGCACCGTGCCGAGATTCCCCTGCTCGAAATGCTCATGGTTCACCGCCGGCGTTACCTGCCCGGCGCGTTTATGTCCCATGCGAGCGGGTACGTCGGTGAGGTCAGCGAAAAACAGATCGAAGTGAGCGAAGGCCGTCTGCGCCCCGGCGACATCGTCGGAAAAACGGGTCTCGAGCGCCAGTACAACGACCTGCTGATGGGCACCGACGGGATGCGCCGCGTCATTGTGAACAGCATCGGCAAAGAAGTCGGCCATCTCTCCCAGCAGGAAGCCATTCCCGGAAAACAGATTCAGCTCACGATCGACTATGACCTGCAAGCCGTGGCCGAGCAGACCATGGCCGGTCGGAAAGGCGCCATCGTTGCGCTCGACCCGCACACCGGCGAGGTCCTCGCGATGGTAAGCCATCCCGCGCCCGATCCGAATGATTTTGCTGTCCGCATCTCGAGCCCGGAATGGAAACGGCTGAACGAAGATGATGACCACCCGCTTCTGAACCGCACTATTCAGGCGCAGCTCGCGCCGGGCTCCATCTTCAAGATCGTCATGGCCACGGCCATGCTTGAGACGAAAGCGGTTCCCGAAAATTTCTCGGTCTTCTGCCCGGGCTACGGCACCTTTTATGGCCGTATGTTCAAGGACCACATCTACGGAAAGAGCCAGCACGGCATGGTGGATCTGCACAAAGCCATCGTGCAGTCCTGTGACGTTTTCTTTTACAACCTGGGCATGCGCATGGGGATCGACAAAATCTCGTACTATGCGACGAAGCTCGGCCTCGGCCACAAGACCGGAATTGACCTTCCGTCGGAGGAAAACGGACTCGTGCCCTCCGAAGAATGGGCCCAGCGCGTTTTTCATCGCAAGTGGTACGCGGGAGAAACCATTTCCGTCTCCATCGGACAGGGCGCCGTCACCTCCACGCCTTTGCAGCTCGCCCGCATGATCGGCGGCGTGGCCATGGGCGGCATTTTCAAACAGCCGCACCTGGTCAAGGACGCGCAGAACATCACCGAAGAGCGATTTGGAATTTCCGACCCGACGATCGAGAAAGTGACGCAAGGGATGTACGGCGTCGTCAACGAAGGAGGCACGGCGGCCGGCGCGCGCCTCCAGGGCATCGAGTTTTGCGGAAAGTCCGGCAGCGCGCAGGTCATCGGCTACGACACGCGCAACAAGGTTGGCAAACAGAAAAAATTCAAAGACAATGCGTGGTTCGTCGGTTACGCTCCGCGGCGCGACCCGGAGATCGTCGTTTCCGTTTTGATCGAAGAGGGCGAGCACGGCGGCGCCGTGGCCGGCCCGGTGGCTCGCGACATTATCAAGACGTATTACGACAAGAAGGCCAAGAAGAATCAGGGCCAATACACGGTTGATTTCAAGCGGTATGATTTCGGCAACGGCGCACCGGGTCCGCAGCCGCTTCTGAAGCCGGAGGTTGCTGCGGCGAGCGTGGCGCCTGCGCGCGCAGCCGGCGCCACGAATCATCCCTGATCAAGATTGGGCGTTCGGAAAGAGATTGCAGGTTTCTGAATGAAAGACGCACCGGGTTCACGCGATTACGATTGGTGGCTGCTGACGCTGGTCTTGGCCATTTGTCTCCTCGGCGTCGTCGAGATCTATTCGGCAACGCACCAGGGCCACCTCGAAGGTATGTACAAAAAGCAGCTTTGGTGGATCCTGCTGGGACTGATCTGCATGTTTGCGCTGTCGCGGCTGGACTATCACCTCATTCTGGACCAGGCGCCGGTGCTCTATCTTCTCGGGCTTGCCGCACTACTTGCGGTGCTGGCCGTCGGGCACACGCGGTTTGGGGCCAAGAGGTGGATTCCCCTCCTGGGGCAATTCTTTCAGGTATCGGAATTCGTAAAGTTGATTATAATCATCGTGTTGGCGCGCTTCTTTGCCGAGGTGCGCACGGATCATCTTTCCCTGGTGGATCTGATCAAAGCCGGAGTGCTGGTGGGTGTTCCCCTGGGGTTGATCCTTCTGCAGCCGGACTTGGGCACCGCGCTCGTGCTGATGCCCATGCTTGTTGTCGGGGCGTTTCTGGCTGGTGTGCAGTGGCAACACGCCGCGGTATTCGTGCTGTCCGGCGTGATGCTGATCGGTGCGGTTTTTTATCCGCCGGTGAGCAAGCATATCCTGAAGCCATATCAACGCGAACGAATTACGTCGTTCCTGCACCCGGAAGAAGACGCCAAGGGTTCCGGCTATCAGTTGCAGCAATCGAAGATTGCCGTGGGTTCGGGCGGCTTCTGGGGCAAAGGGTTTGGCAACGGCAGTCAGAATCAACTGGGCTTCGTTCCCGTCCGCTATTCGGATTTCATCATGGCGGCGTGGGCCGAGGAACAGGGATTCAAGGGCGTGCTGGTTGCGCTTGGTCTGTACATGGCGTTGCTGCTGCGTCTCGTGCAAAACGCCCAGCGCGCGAAAGATCGCGCTGGAATGTTTCTCGTCATGGGCGTGGCCGCAGCGCTTGGGTTTCACGTTTTGGTGAATGTGGCCATGGTGATCGGCAAGATGCCGGTCACCGGCATCCCGTTGCCGCTGATGAGCTACGGGGGTTCGGCCACTTTGTTTGTGTTTCTGGCGATGGGCCTGGTTATGAACGTGCGGCTTCGCCGCTTCGTCAACTAGTCTCTCCGCCGCTTGGGAAAGACGTTCCGCGAGCCGCCGCTTCACAGCGCGAGCGGCAGCGGACAGGAATTTACGATTGAGGATCGCATCGTCCGCCGTTCGCCCGGTACTCACCCGGCAACGGACTCGCCACAAGAGCATGAGGAATCACTTTCTTCAAGGCGTACGCCTGGCCGCACCCGCACGGGTGTCGGCCGCGCTTGTGGCGCGTATCCCGGCTTTGCCGGGATACAACTCCGCCGGGCCAGGGCCCGCGGCGATGCGTCCTGCTGCCCCTGACCAGGTTGGGGGCACGCAGAATAAGGAGTTTTCATGGCGAAAGAACTGGTTATTTCCGCACCTGCCCACGAACGGCGGGTCGCGATTCTTGAAGAAGGACAGCTCGTAGAGATTTACATCGAGCGCGAGAAAGAGTTCGCGCTTGTTGGCAGCATTTACAAGGGCCGCGTCACTCGCGTGCTTCCCGGCATGCAGTCGGCCTTCGTGGACATCGGCCTCGACGGCGATGCCTTCCTGTACGTCAGCGACGTTTTCGAAAACCTCGAAGACTACGAACCGGCCGGTACTCACGCCGAGACGCCCGTGCCGCCGATGGGAACGTCCGCGCTTGGCGAGGGCGAACCTGGACCGGGCGTAAGCAGCGAATCAGCGCCCGAGGAAGCTGCGTCCAGCGAAGCGCCGCTCGATGCCCAACCCGGCGCGCCGCCCGAAATACATGGTCAACCGCAACAAAATGCGGGAACCGCGGAAGCCCAGCCGCAGCAGAATTTCCAGCCGCGCAACGATCGCCCAGAGCGGGGCAACGAATCCCGCGGCAATCGCGGTGGAAGCGACTACGGAAGCAATCGCGGCGGTGACCGCGGCGGACGTGGAGGCGGAGGCCGCTGGGGAGGCCGAGGTGGACGCAATCTCAGCGGCGGTGGACGCGGCCCGGACCGCGGCCGCAATCTGCCGCCTTCCAAGTACGCTTCGCCGCAGGGCGGCCAGGATCAGCGGGGCCCCGGCTACCGCGGAGGGGACCAGCGCGGTTTCGAGCCGCGCCGGCCGGATGCGCCGCGCTATTCGCCGCCGGCCGAGGGCGGAGACGATAGCATCCTTCTCCCCGGCGAGTCGCTCGCGAAATACCGTGGGAAGACTCCCGCCACCATGCTCCCGCCGGATGAGGCGGTGACGCCAACGATTGAACCCCGCGTGGAATCTGCCGAGGCCGCGACACAACCAGGCGAAACCGCCGGCGGAGCGCAGCGCTCCGTCCGGGGCTTGCCGAGCTGGGTGCTTGCGGACGCCAACGCGGAGGCGACTCACGAAGAGACCTCCGCGCAAACCCAGCCTCCCGCGGCGCAAGAGATTCCTGCGGCCGGTGCAGAACCACCAGCCGCGCCGGCGAGTACGCGCCCCGATGTAGACCTGACTGATGAAGACATTACCGCGCTGGCTTCCCAGCTTGCCGAAGCCAAGCACGAAGAGTCCCAGGCGGAAGCCGAAGCCGACTCTGTCTCCGGCGGCGCCGAGTTCGAGGACGAAGCCAACGCGGTGGAAACGGACGAATCGCACGCGGGAGAAGCCCCCGCATTCCATGACGATGCGGCTGCCGACGAAGCACACGACGTGGCGGAAGACGAAGCCGAGCTCGCCGAAGAGCACGCCCAAGCGGAAGCGGGCCCGGAACCCGTCGGAACCGGCGAGACTAAGGAAGCTGCGGTTCTCGAGGCCTCATCCGGTGAAGCACGCCCGGCGGAAGTCACCGAGAATCTCCTCCCTGGAGAAACGCGCTCGCCGCACGGCTTTACCGGCAGCGATCGCCCGGCGGACGCGCGCCCGCGCGAAGAGTATCCGCGTGATTCCGCGCGCATCGGCGGCGATCCTCGCTCCCGATTCCAGCGCCCCCGCCCTTCGGGGCGCAGCGACCGCGGCGGGCGTTTTGTCCGCCGGGGTGACCGTGGCGGCCGCGGGGATCGCAGTGGCCCTCCGCCACAGCGGTTTGAGCGGCGTCCTCAAGGTCAATCCGCACCGCCGCGCCGGCCGCATCTGATCTCCGAGATGCTCAAGGCGGGCCAGGACGTGGTCATCCAGATCGCCAAGGAGCCGCTGGGCAAGAAGGGCGCGCGCATCACGAGCCACGTCGCGCTCCCGGGCCGCTTCCTCGTGTACATGCCGACGGTCAATCACGTCGGCGTCTCGCGCAAGATCGAATCCGCGGAAAACCGCTCGAGGCTGCGCCGGCTGGTCCAGGAAGGGATGGGCAGCTATCCCGGCGGCTTTATCGTTCGCACTGCCGCGGGCGGCGCCACCGACGACGAGATCCGCACCGATATCGAGTTCCTCGGGAAAACCTGGAATGAGATAAAACAGCAAAGCGAACAGCGCAAATCGCCCGCGCTGCTTCACCGCGACCTCAACCTCGTCGAGCGCATCCTCCGCGACTACGTCAACGAGGACTACACCGCCATCTGGACGGACAGCGAGGAAGAATACGGCAAGATCGTCGAGTTCATGAGCCGTTTCCAGCCGAAGCTCGTCAACCGCGTAAAGCTGTACACCAAAGAGACGCCGATCTTCGAGGAGTTCGGCATCCAACACGACCTGGACAAGGCGCTGCGTCCCAAGGTCTGGCTGAAGTCCGGCGGCTACATCGTCATCAACCACACCGAAGCCCTTGTCGCCATTGACGTCAACACCGGCAAGTACGTCGGCCGAGGCTCCACGCGGCTCGAGGACACCATCGTCAAGACCAACCTCGAAGCCGTGAAGGAGATCGTCCGGCAGATCCGCCTGCGCGATCTCGGCGGCATCATCGTTGTGGACTTCATTGACATGGAAGAGCGGCGCAACCGCGAAAAAGTGCTCTCCGCGCTCCAGCAGGCGCTCGATCAGGACAAGGCGCCTTCAAAGGCGCTTTCGTTCAACGAGTTCGGCCTGGTCTGCATCACGCGCAAGCGCACCAAGCAGGCGCTTGAGCGCGTCCTCTGCCAGCCGTGCCCCTATTGCACCGGCTCCGGCATGGTCAAGTCCATTCCCACGCTCTGCTACGAAATCCAGGCCGAGGCGCGGAAAATGGCCGTTGACCACGACGAGCCGAATCTGACCGTGCGCGTGCACCCGGAAATCGCCAAGGCGCTCAAGACGCGCGAGGCCATGCTGATTGACGAGCTGGAGCAGAACTCCCACAAGCACGTCATCATTCAGTCCGACGCCACCCTCCACTGGGAGCAGTACGACATCTATTAGGGATTCGTGGGATGTTGCGATCGCTTGCAGCATTGTGTTTGCTACTGAGCGCTGGCCAAGGTAGGCAGGTTGAGGGAACCGGGTAACGGCGTAATGGTTGAACTGCTGCGGCCTGAGCCGCTGGCCGAGAAGTAAAGTGCTGGGCGCAATGTCAAGGTAAAAAGCATGGCCGCTGTCAATCGTCACGGGATGACCACTGGATGCATCGGTGTTTTCTGTCTCGCTCTCTACTGGGCAGCCAGGTTCGTGCCGGAAGTTGCTGATACCTTTCCAGTGTCATCATTCGGAAAGTTCGTCGTATTCGGCACTTTCCTAGCAGGTGTACCGTTGACGATAATTGCAGCCATCCGGGGTTCAAGGTGGTGGTGGGTTGCCGTCGCTGCAGGCGCTATTACTCTGTGGGACCTTTACATCCATTTCTCACGCGTTCTTCGATAAGGTTTGGTGGACTATTTCCCCCAGACACCACTACTGTCTCGCAGATAGACGAGCCCTGTACGCGGCGTATTGGCACCAGTGTTTTGGCATGAATTTGGCATGAAAACCGGGCACTGTGCCATTTTGTTCGTTTGCCGTTTGTGTAAGTTACGTGTTTTCAATCCTGCTCGTTGTACGACATCTACTAGCGCCGCCTATTCGAAACAGAAACGCCCGGGCGAGGCCATCGCCCGGGCGTTTTTCTTCTTCGAACCCATTACTCCCAAGATCTTTCTGTCAGAATACTCTTGCTCTTCCCACGGATTCCGATACGCACGATCGCCGCTCTGCTCTCATAAACCCAGCCGCTCGTGGTCCAGCAGCATGAACCCCCGCACCCACTTCACGCTCTTCGATGCATGGAGATGTTAGCTGATGTCCACTTCCAGGCCGCCCACCCACCCCGCCACGAGATTGTAGATGACGGCACTGATCGCGCCGAAAATGCCGCCGATCATCCCGTAGCACAACGGCAAAACAATAATGGCCCCAACGCCGAAGAACATTCGAAACACACCCGCCTCCGCAGCAGGAATGAGAGCCCCTCCCAGCATGGAGATTAGCGCGAAAATAATCCCCAAGAGCAGCCCCATGAGCCCATACAAGGCCAGCCCCACCTTGAACGCAGACCCCGGGCCGATTCGCCTTACTGTCGCCATGCGTCCCCTCCTTGGTGAATTGCCCGGGATGCTATCAGATGCACTCCCGCAGCACAAACTGCTTCCAGTTCGCAGCGGATCGCTCGGCCATTTTCGGTGTGCTATCATCGTCGTTTGAAACTCAACAATTCTGACCGACAAGAGAGCAGCGCATGACCGCACGCCTCCTCGACGGGAACAAGATTCGCGACCAGATTTTCGCCGAACTGGCGGATGAAGTTCGCGTCCTCACCGCGGCTGACATTCGTCCGGGCCTTGCTGCCGTCCTCGTGGGCGAAAACCCCGCGTCACAGCTCTACGTCAAAAGCAAGATCGCCGCCTGCGAGCAGCTCGGTCTTGCCAGCGGTCTGATCACCCCGCCTGCGACGGTCACGACGCTGGACATGTTGAGTGTGGTGGACGATCTGAACCGTGACAATCAGGTGGACGGCATCTTGATTCAGTTGCCGCTTCCGCCACAGGTGGACACAAAGCGCGTTCTCGAAGCCGTGGACCCGGCGAAGGACGTGGACGGCTTCCATCCCGTCAATCTCGGAAGACTCGTCAGCGGACGCCCCGGCCTCGTCGCTTGCACTCCCGCCGGCTGCATGGAGATTCTCCGCCGCAACGACATCAAGATTGAAGGCGCGAACGCGGTCGTCCTCGGACGCAGCGACATCGTCGGCAAGCCCATGGCGCTTCTCCTCATGCACGCGAACGCCACGGTGACCATTTGCCATTCGAAAACGCGCGACTTACCGGACGTCGTGCGCCGCGCGGATATTGTCGTCGCGGCGATGGGCAAGGCGGGCTTTGTCGAGGCCGAGTGGATCCGCCCCGGCGCCGCGGTGATTGATGTGGGCACGAACCGCGTGACGGACCCGGCCGAAGCCTCGCGCCTCTTCCGCGATTTCCCGGAGCGCCTTGAAAAATTCCGCGCAAAAGGCTCCGCTCTCGTGGGCGATGTGCATCCCGATGCCGTGAACGTCGCCGGCGCCCTCACGCCCGTTCCCGGCGGCGTTGGCCCGATGACCATCACCATGCTCATGAGCAACACCGTGAAGGCGGCGCGCCTTCGCCGTGGCGTGGATCGCACCCGCGTCGCGCAACCCGCCCGCGGCGCGCGCTGACGGTGCGCCTGCGCTGAAATTGAGCCTATGTTGAAATTGAGCCAATGCTGAAATTGGGCCAATGTTGAAATTGGGACTGTCCGGGGGCATTGCCTGCGGGAAAAGCACCGTCGCCGGCATGCTTCGCGAGCATGGGTTTCACGTCCTGGACGCCGATGCTCTCGCGCATCAACTGATGGAGCCCGGCCAGCCCGCACACGACGAAGTCATCCGCGCATTCGGCTCGGGGATCGCCGGAGAGAGCGGCCGGATTGATCGCGCGAAGCTCGGTGCGCTGGTCTTTGGCAATCGCGAGAAGCTCGACCAGCTAAACGCCATCGTTCACCCGCGCGTCGCGGAAGCCATGCAGCGGCAATTTGGGGAGTGGGAGCGCAGCGGAGTGCGCGAAGCGGTTTTCGTCGAGGCGGCGTTGCTTGTGGAAGCGGGATTCGGAAGGCACTTGGACGGCTTGGTTGTCGCCTGGTGCCGGCCGGAACAGCAGCTCGAGCGCTTGCTTGCCCGCGGCCTTTCCGAAGATGAAGCGCGCCGGCGCATCGCCTCGCAGATGCCGGTGGAAGAAAAACTGCACCAGGCTACCGAACGCATTGATTGCTCGGGGACGCTCGACGACACGCGCGCGCAGGTGGACGCACTCTCCGCGAAACTCCGGCGCGCCGCGAGCCATCTAACCACATAGAGATTCCTGAAAGAAGGACAACGGAAATGAGCGAAGCAATCATCAGAAACCGGATTCGCATCGGCGCCGCGGCGCTGCTCGTTTTGCTCGGCGCTTATTGGGCCGGCGCGCGATGGGGACCTCGCCAGCCGGTGCGCGTGGATGCACGCCCGCTTGGCGCGTCACTGGCAAAAGCCGACGCACGCGATGAAGCGCTGACCGACGAAGAATCCATCAACGTGCGCGTCTATCGCCAAGCCTCGCCCGCCGTCGCCAACGTCCTCACAAAAGCCACTGAATACGACTTCTTCATGGACCCCGTCCCCGTGGAAGGTGCGGGCTCAGGCTTCGTCATTGATCCGCGCGGCTACATCCTCACGAATTTTCACGTCGTGCAGGAAGCGCAATCCATCGAGGTAATTCTCGGCGACCAGACGCGTTACCCTGCGAAATTCATTGGCGCGGACCAGCGTAATGACGTCGCCCTTATCAAAATCGACCCCAAGGGCAAGCAGTTGGCCGCTCTCCCGCTCGGCGATTCCTCTTCCCTGCAGGTCGGCCAGAAACTCCTCGCCATCGGCAATCCCTTCGGATTTCAGAGCACGCTCACGACCGGAGTCGTCAGCGCGCTCGGCCGCACGGTACAGACCAGCCAGACGACGTTTATTGACGGCGCCATCCAGACCGATGCGGCCATCAATCGCGGCAATTCCGGCGGCCCGCTCATCAATTCGCGCGGCGAAGTCATCGGCATCAACTCCGCCATCTACACGCCCAGCGGCACGACCGCCGGAATCGGCTTCGCCATCCCCATCAACACGGCGAAGCTCATCGCCCACGACCTTATGACCGAAGGCCACGTCCGGCGCGCCTTTCTCGGCGTTGAGACGCGGCCCGTCGGCGGCTGGCTCGCCGAGGCCCTGGATCTTCCCGTTCAAGAAGGCCTGCTGATCGAAAAGGTCGCCCGCGGAGGGCCAGCGGAGCACGCGGGCCTGCGCGGCGGCGACCGCGTCGCGACGGCCGGGATGCGCCGCATTCTGATTGGTGGTGACGTGATCGTCGGAATCGAAGGACAGAAGGTTTCTGGCCCGATGGATATGAACCTGGCGCTGAACCGCAAACGCCCGGGCGACAAAGTATCCGTGACGATTTATCGTGGCGCCAAAAAAATGGACCTGAATGTGACGCTCGGCGAGCAACCGCAGGACTGACGAAGAGTTTTTGACCAACAGTTTGCAATTCTCAGTTCCAGAATGGGAAACAAACACCCCCACCCCCCATCTTTTTTGCAAGTGTGCGGAAGCCCATGAAAAGAAAGGGGATGAGCGAGATTTTTCTTTGTCGAGTTGTGCAAAGAGTGCGCAGGTGTTTGAAAACAAGGGATTTGTGAATGGCGAGTTGTGGGGCGCGGAAGGGTGGTGGGGACTGGCAGAAGGTCCAGGGTGAAGGGTGTACGGCGTAGAGAGAGGAGACCTAGAAGTTCCCTCCAGGTGGATCGGCACAACCATGAGGCATTTTACTACGAAGGGGTAGCAATTTGAAGACTGTTACTGATAACTGATAGTAACAGGTTGTGGAAAACTGTATGTGTGGCTCTGTAAGAGATCAAAACCCGCACGCTCGCCGTTGGCGAGGACGCGGCACCCGGCTCACAGGTGCCACATACTTCAGGCGGGTCGCGACGACAGATGGGACGGGGAAGATTTAGGAACGCAGGCCCGCCTCGATCAAGCTCCTGACGATCGGGTCGGTTTCGTGGGGAAAATGGTCGCGCAGCACTTTGCGCGACGCGGGCGAGTGCATGTTCGTCAGGATCAAGACGGCCCGCCTTCTCCTTTTCGGGTCCCCGTTGTTCAGGAGATTTGTCGCGGCCGGAATGGCCGGCTCTCCAATTTGGGAAAGAGCCTTGCCTACGGCGTCATCCTCGAGGCGCATTTGTTTAGTAAATGAGGTTTGCATGGGTCCGCCAACTGGGCCACGCGACAGCGATTTTTCGAGAGAAGGGATTGCTTCCGTCACTTTGAGCTGACCAGCCAAACGGACTGCGTTGAGCCACACCTGATCGGTACGCTGGCTATCAATCATGGCGGGCAAGTGCTGCGCGACATATGCACGGGCGTCAGGGTCCTGGGCTGCTGTTTCGAGGATTTCACGAGCGGCATGGTCTGTGGTACTCGGCTGATTGAGTTGCGCAACCAACGTGCGTATATCCGATCGGGTTCCGGCGGCACTCATGGTAGTGATTGCCAATACGGCGGCATGCATTATGAAGCAAAGTGTTCGGAACACTGGGCACCTCAAAAATTGAGTGAAATATTTCCGTAGCCTGCTGTGGAATTTGTGGTATCCAAATGACCGCCTGGAGATACCACTATTTTCACATAATAGAACACAGTCTTGCAAAGGCCTGTTGTCGTGCTGCAGTACTTAACTTGAAAATTAATCGCGTCGGTCATCGAATCCACAGGGCTGTTCCCCGTCTGACACTGATTGCTCGGGTTGGTCCCATGGAAAAGCCCCGGTGCATCGATGTAGAAGATCGATTGCTGACCGGTCGGCTGCTGCAGAAAAGTCGGCAGCGGACCGTCATCTGGAACACTCTGGGAGCAGCTGAAGGGTTGCAGATTGTTGTTGGTGTCTCTGTAGAACCCATTGTAGTGATACTGGGCGCTCACTTTTACGGTCCACTTCGATGCGTCGTCGGAAACGCGGGCATTACCTTCCAGGTTCCAGAGCCAGTATCCGGTGCTGGAGGTGCAGTCTTTTAATCCCAAGCTCTCGGAACAGGCGACGGATGAGTTTGCAAACTTGAGGTTATCGCCGCTGGTCTTAGAGCCGGTAAAGTTTACGACGATGGAGATGACAGTGGTGTCGGTGTTGCCGTTGGAGGAGGTTTGCGTGCAGCCGCACCCTAAGAAGCAGTTTTTCTTGAAATAGTTGATTTGGGAGGTCAGTGTCGTGTGACCTGGTGCGACCAGAGTGGCGTGGCCCCCACTACCAGCGGTGGCGACGCTGGCGTTAAGCGTTCCGAAGATGCCGCTGCTGGTGACGTCTCTCCAGCCTCCCGTGCAGGAGTCCAGCGCACTAATACTGAGCTGGTACGCGTCTCCGGGGACGCCGAAGAGGGAAGAGGGCAAAAACAGGGTACTGAGGAAGGAGCAGCAGGTGTTATAGAACGTGAGATACGACTGCGAGCCGCGGTCGAAGAGCAGCTCTTCCGTAATCAGGATCTGGTCGATTCGTGGGCCAACCTTCTGCACGCGATAACCTCCGAACGTGGCGTCCGAGGGAATTACATCTCCATCCGCATCCGCCTTGCCAGCCGCGAGGATGGCTCGGACGTCGACCTGATGCGTGGTGCGAGCGGGAATGGTTATTTTGTCCAGCTTGTGCCTGTGACGCTGGGCGGCCACATAGTAGTCTAGCGACACTTCCACCTGCGCGGGCTGGGTATCCGCGTTGAAGATTCCAATGAGGGTGTTGTGAGATTCGTCGGCTTGCCAGAATGGCCCGTCGCTGGCGCTGCCCTCGACCCAGTTGAGCACGCTGCGGATGCTGTGTCGTCCGTCGCGGGTTACGCTCACCAGCGCGGCGGCCAAAGCGTTCTGACCGCTGGAGTATTGAACTTCCATGCTGGCCCAGTGCACGTCTTCCGGAACCAGGCCTTCAAGACGGGCACGCAAAGGAAGCACTTTCGTTTCGCCGGGCGCCAGCGAAAGCGCAATCTGCTTCTCCGAGGAATTTTCTCCTGACCGAAAACCGATTGCGAGGGTGGTGTCGAGCGCTGTTGAGGCGAAGTTGTGCAGGACCAGCGTCGGTTCGAACAACGTCTTTTCCGGCAAGCCGAGGCGAGGATCGGCGGGGCCAATGGCAAACTGTGGTGTCCGGAGCGCGAGCGGATGCGTCATTTCCAGGGTGACTTGAGGCAGAAGGGCCACTTCGGTTGCGAAGCCTCGGTTGTTGAAGAGAACCTCGTGAGCCTTGAGCGCTCCGCCGGGACCTTCAT
>JBGOWC010000328.1:0-3065 GCA_041478415.1 Terriglobia bacterium | reverse complement strand
GGAGAAAGAGCGCGCCGAGCAAACCGAGCGGCTGAGCGAGGAAGTCACCCGCAATATGCCGGCCGGCTTGCTGCTGGTGAATGCCGCCGGGATTATTTCCAGCGCAAATCCCGCCGCAGAGCAGGTGCTGGGAATCCGCGGACTGGCCTTCCGGCGATACAGTGAAGCGCTCGGAGAGAAGTCGGATCTCACAAGACTGCTGGGCGCATGCCTGGCAAGCGGCCGAATCTACCGCCGCGAGCAGGTCTCGCACGCCGGCCCGGACAGCGAAACACGCCGCCTCGGGGTCACCATTTCGCCGACGCGGCGGGGAGACAAGATCACCGGAGCGATCTGCCTGCTGAGCGATTTGACGGAGCTCGCCTCGCTCCAGCAACAGGTGCAGCTCAAGGAAAATCTTGCGGCACTGGGCGAGCTTTCCGCGGGCATCGCGCACGAGTTCAAGAATGCGCTCGCGACGATCTCCGGCTACGCGCAATTGATTCGCGCAGAGTCCGCGCAGGGCGAAACGAGCGAGTATGCGGGCCTCATCCTGGAGCAGACGCGCAACATCACGCACGTGGTCGCGGAATTCCTGAAATACGCGCGCCCGCTCGAGATTTCCGATGAACCCGTGCAGCTTCAGCCGGTCGTCGAACGCGTGGTGGCGGAAATCCAGGAGTCCATTCCGCAGGTGCGCATCCGGTTCGAGGGCCAATTCGGACGCGTCGCCGGCGACGAGGGTCTGCTCCGGCAGGCGTTACTGAATCTGGCGCGCAATGCCGCGGAGGCGTCGCTCTCATCCGCGAATGGGGGGCGCGTTCTATTTCGCGGGAGCGTCGAGCAACGCGAAGAGGCCGGTTTCCAGCAGATACGTGTCTTCGACAACGGCCCGGGGATTCCCCCAGCCGCGCTGCCGAAACTTTTCCGCCCGTTCTACACGACCAAGGCCAACGGTACCGGGCTTGGACTTGCCGTCGTCCAGAAGATTATCGTGCAGCATGGAGGCCAGGTGCAGGGGCGAAACCGCACGGAAGGGGGGGCCGAGTTTATTGTTACGCTACCCGTTTCCCGCGCGGTCCCCGAAGCGATAGAATCAACCCAAGAGCGCATCTAAGGGAATTGAGGGGCCGGCAGCCAGGGCCTTCAGGCTTGCCAAAGCAAAAGAGGTGTCTATGCGATTCGTCCGATGGATGGCAACAGCAGCGCTGGTGGCCGGGTGGTTCGTCGTTGCAGGTCCGGTGTTCGGGCAAGATCAATCCCAGGAATCCGTAGCCGAAGCCGCGCGCAAAGCCCGTGCAAAGAAAAAGCCGCCCGCCAAGCCAGAAAAAGTGTACACGAACGACGAATTGAGCAAACCTCCCGAGGGAGGAGCGCGTCCCACGGAAGGAACCACGGCGCAGCCTGCAGCGGGTGAGGCCGCGGCCGGACCCGCCCAGCAGGCTGGCGCAGAAGCAGCCGGAGGCCCGGGTGAGAAGAAGGACGAGGCCTACTGGCGCAAGCGGTTCAGAGACGCGCGCGAACACCTGGCGAGGGCGGAAAAGGAACTGGACATCCTGCAACGCGAATCGGAAAAGGGCCAGGTCCAGTATTACACCGACCCGAGCAAGGCGATGCACGAACAGCACGACCGCAAAGAAGTCAATGAACGCCTCGCGAAGATTGACGCCAAGAAGAAAGAGATTGAACAGGCCAAACAGAGCATAGATAGCCTCGAGGACGAGCTTCGCAAGGTCGGCGGCGATCCCGGCTGGGCGCGCTAAGATCCGACCGGCTACTTCCCTTCACCGCACACGCTGGCAGCGTTTCCCGCAGGGGCTTCCGCTTTCGTGATAGAAACGAAAGAGATGGAACCTCTGCTCCTCGTCGAAGACAAAAGCGAACTTCGCGCCATGCTGCGGAAGGCGCTGGAGCGCGCAGGCTATTCTGTCGAGGAAGCCCCGGACGGCTCGACGGCAATCCAGAAAGTGCGCGCGCGGCGCTACCTGCTGGTTCTTACCGACCTGAAACTCCCCGGCGCATCGGGACTGGACGTCCTGCGAGAGACCAAGCAGGCCGACGCGACGATCCCCGTCATTCTCCTCACTGCGTACGGCTCGGTCGAAGAAGCGGTCACGGCCATGAAGGAAGGCGCCTTCGATTTCCTGCAGAAGCCGGTTGATCTGGACCACCTGAAGCTGCTCGTCGAGCGCGCCGCGCGTCAGCAGGAGCTGCTCCGGGAAAACCTGCTTCTCCGCGAGGAGTACGCGGCGCGATACGGCTTCCCGCGAATCGTGGGTGAACATGCCTCGATCCGCGAGGTCAGCCAGCAGATCCAGCGCGTTGCAGCGACGGACTCGACGGTTCTCTTGCTCGGCGAAAGCGGCACGGGCAAGGAGCTTTTCGCGCGGGCCATCCATCACCTCTCGCCGCGGCGCGAGCATCCCCTTGTTACGCTGAACTGCGCGGCCATTCCGGAAGGGCTCGTCGAGAACGAGCTTTTCGGCCACGAGCGCGGAGCGTTCACCGGCGCGGGCGCGCGCAAGGTCGGCAAGCTCGACCTGGCGCACCGCGGCACATTATTTCTCGACGAGATCGGCGAGCTGCCGCTGGCGATCCAGGCCAAGCTCCTGCGCGTGCTCGAAGAAAAACACTTCGATCGCGTCGGCGGGACGCAATCCATCGAAGTGGACGTGCGCATCGTGGTGGCGACGAATCGCGATCTGCGGAGGGCCGTGGAGGAGAAGGCGTTTCGCGAAGACCTTTTCTTCCGCATCTCGGCGGTCCCGATGACGATTCCCCCTTTGCGCGAGCGTGGGAATGACGTGCTGTTGCTTGCGGACTATTTCCTGGAAAAGTTTCGCCGCGAATTCAGCAAACCCGTTCTCGAGCTCTCCGAGGAAGCGAGAGAGCGGCTTCTGCTCTACGCGTGGCCGGGGAATGTCCGCGAGCTGCAGAACACCCTCGAGCGAGCGGTGATCCTTGCAGACGGTCAATCGATCGCAGCCAGCGTGCTGCAGTTGCCGGAGCCGCGGCCCGCGGCGGACCAGGTGCCCGCGGGGATGCTGGCGGAAAAGTTTAACTGGCAGGGTTCACTCGAGGAAGTG
>JBGOWC010000130.1:0-6007 GCA_041478415.1 Terriglobia bacterium | reverse complement strand
GTTCCGCAGCCCCGTTTCGAAGTCGTAGCGCACGCCGTAGTTGAGGGTTAGCTTCGGGGTGATCCTCCACTGGTCCTGAAAAAACATTCCATAGTAGCTGTGATTGATCCTGAATTCGAAGTTTGCCCTCTGGTCCGGCAGAAATGCATTCTCCCAAGTCGTCGGTATCGGCGGTGGAATGGTCCCATTGACGGAAGATCCTGCGCCCGCACCGATCGGAGCGGCCCAGAAGGTTGCCGGGTCGCCGTTCAGGAAGTCATTTTCATTGGCGCGGTTCGCAGTATCAGAGGCATCGTTGGCCGGTAACCCGAAGTCCGGAGGAGCAATGGTTGCCACTGGACACGGTCCTTCGGCTGGGTTGGATGCGAGGTGGGTATCCGGTGCCGCGTTCGGGTTCACGGCATTCACATAGTTGGCAAAATCCACCAGACAATTGATCCCCGGAAGGATGATCCGCGTCGGCGTGAATCCGGGCCAAACCACGAAATTCCAAACGCGGTTGTAGTCGAAACCGAATTTAATGGAGTGTTTGCCCTTAATCCAGGCCAGCGAGTCCGACAATTGCACGCGACTCTCGTAAATGGCATCCAGGACGCCGAAATTGTGTCCGAACTCCAATTGGTTGGGGAGACTCAAGTCGGGCTCGCCCGTCGCCCCGGGAAAATTGTAGTGCCGTCTTGCATATTGGACCAGGGCGGTGTTGACCAGGTTTGGCTTCAAAAGAGAATTGACCGTGCCCACCAGGGATTGGTCGCGAATGAAGATATTGCGCCCGCCGCTCGGTGTGCCGATGCCGCCGCCATCGAGCGTGTTACCCACCAAGGCATTCAAGTCGCGCGCATCCTCAAGGTTGTAGCGGATCATCAGGCGATGGTTAGTGCCGAGCTGATGATCCAGTTTAACGACGGCGTAGTCGTGATTCTTGGTCTTCAGCAGGCCCATGTTCTCGGGCCGAAGGTTCATGAGCGCCTTCGCCGCTTGGATCAACGCCAGGTTATTCAGAAGCACGGCAGGGTAGGTGGGGGACTCTCCGCGCCGCTGGCCCTCGTAGTTCATGAAGAAAAAGGTCTTATCTCTTGCGATCGGGCCACCGAGCGTCGCGCCGAACTGATTTTGGCGCAGAGCGTCACTTTGGGGCGCGGGAATGAGCAGCGGGCGCGCATTCACGGCGCTGTTTTGCAAATAGTCGTAGACCGAACCATGAAAATCGTTCGTGCCCGACTTGGTGACGATGTTGACGATCCCTCCAAGCGCCCGGCCGTATTCCGCGCCAAAACTGTTGTTCACCACGCGGAACTCGGCGACGCCCTCCTGGGGAGGCGAAGCGCGCTGCGATCCGGTCGCCGTGTTGGTGTTATCCGCGCCGTCGAGAGTGATGGTATTGCTGAAGTCGCGCTGGCCGCCGAACGAGATGCGCGTCACCTCAAACTCCGTGAACGTGCTGCCCAGGCTGGTTCGCCCGGTGGATACTCCGGGAGTCAAGAGAGCGAAATCGGTGAAGAGCCGGCCGCTAATGGGCAAAGACTGAATCTGCTTGGTGTCAATCACCTGGCTGACTTCTGTGCGGGTGGGTTCGATAGCCACCGCTTCGGTGCTGACAACCACTTGCTCGCCCTTCGATGCGACCTTCAGGACCACGTCAATCGTCGCAGTTTGACCGACCGACAATACGAGACCTGTCTGCGTGAAGTTGGCGAAGCCGGTATATCCAACTTTCAGCTCGTAGCGCCCTGGAGGCACGTTGGGGATCACGTAAAAGCCAACGTCGTTGGGGGTCGCGGTATAAGTGCGATTGGTGTCCATCTCGCGCAGCGTCACGGACGCTTTGGCGACGGCGCCGCCGCTTTCGTCGCGCACCGTCCCATTCAACTGCGCCACGCTAGCGCTGACTTGGGCGAACGCCGCGTTCGCGCCAGCAAAAAGAATCGTAATTGCAAGGAGAGCCCGCAGAGCCGAACCTCGCCGCATAAGTCACCCCTTTCAGGGAGCATCCGTCCGAAAAAGCCTTAAACACCCGTCTTCGTCCGCAATAATTCCCCTATTTGAGATGCAGGTCTAATCCCTGGACCGGGCTTTGTCAAGCCTTTAATCGCTCAGATTGTGCGAATATTGGCCAATCCTCTTTATCGGCGTCACTCCGAAGCTGCTATTCTTCGCGTTACCAAGACGGTTACGGTTCCGGCGTTTTTTTTGCTGCACCCTTGCAGGCGCGCCCAGATATGACTTATTTTCCTAGTTCTTGGGACGGCAAACCGGAGCATGCAGATAGTGCAGGCGAGGAGAACAGATGGCACAGTCTGAGGTTTCCGCGATGGTTCTGGCTTTCGCACTTGCGGCCAGCGCTGGGTGCGGCGCGTCCGGCTCGCGCACCAGCAAGAACGCACGGCCCGGGACAACTGCGAAAACGGCAGAGGTGAACGGCGCCAGGATCACCAACGCGGATGAGGAGCCTGGAAACTGGATGAGCCATGGGCGCACGTACAGCGAACAACGCTTCAGCCCGCTCAAGCAAATCCACGAGCAAAATGTCGCTCAACTCGGACTCGCGTGGTACCAAGACCTGGATACGCGGCGCGGTCAGGAGGCCACGCCACTGGTTGTCGATGGCGTGATGTACTTCACGACGGCGTGGAGCAAGGTCTTTGCAGTCAACGCGGCGACGGGGGCGCCGCTATGGTCCTACGATCCAAAGGTGCCACCCGAGTGGGCGGTGAATGCTTGCTGCGACGTCGTCAATCGCGGCGTGGCGGTCTGGGAAGGCAAAGTGTTCCTCGGCACGCTCGATGGCCGGTTGGTCGCGCTCGATGCCGCGACCGGCAAGCTCGCGTGGGAGAAGCTCACCATCGATCGCACGTGGCGCTACACCATCACTGGCGCTCCGCGAATTGTCAAAGGAAAGGTGATCATTGGGAACGGTGGCGCGGAAATGGGCGTGCGCGGTTATGTCTCGGCGTATGACGCCAAGACAGGCGATATGGTCTGGCGCTTCTACACGGTTCCCGGCGATCCCTCGAAGCCATTTGAAAACCCGATTCTCGAGAAGGCCGCCAAGACCTGGACCGGCGAATGGTGGAAGGTCGGTGGTGGCGGGACCGTATGGGATTCCATCGTCTACGACCCCGATCTCGATCTTCTCTACATTGGTGTCGGCAACGGTGGACCTTGGAATCAGAAATTTCGCAGCCCCGGCGGCGGAGACAATCTGTTTGTTGGTTCCATCGTCGCGCTCAAACCCGATACCGGTGAGTACGTATGGCATTACCAGGAGACGCCCGGCGACATGTGGGATTACACGTCCACCCAGCAAATCATCCTGGCCGACATCGCCATCGAAGGTCACGTTCGCAAAGTGCTCTTGCACGCGCCGAAGAACGGTTTCTTCTATGTGCTCGATCGTACCAGCGGAGCTCTCATCTCCGCGAAGCCTTACACCTTCATCAATTGGGCGACTGGCGTGGATATGAAGACCGGCCGCCCGATCGAGACGCCCGCTGCGCGTTATCCGGGCCGCGACCCAGCGCCCGTGGTCCCCGGGCCGTTGGGTGCGCACAGTTGGCAGTCGATGTCGTACAGTCCGCTGACGGGTTTCGTGTACTTTCCCGTCGAGGACGTGGGATTCAAGTACCAGTCGATGGAGCACTTCCAAATGAAGACGCTGGCCACGAATTACGGAATTGATGTTGTGGCCGCGGGACTACCACAAGATCCGAGGATCAAGAAAGCCATTCTGGATACGGTGAAAGGCCGCCTGGTTGCGTGGGACCCGGTCCAACAAAAGCAGGTGTGGAGCGTGGATCGATCGGGGCCCTGGAATGGCGGCGCGCTGTCCACGGCGGGGAATCTCGTGTTCCAGGGCACGGCTGAGGGAAATTTTGAAGCACGCCGCGCCGATACGGGTGAGAAGGTTTGGTCTTTCTCCGTGCAAACCGGCGTTGTCGCCGCGCCGGTGAGCTACACGAGTAACGGGGAACAGTACATCGCCATTCTCGTCGGTTGGGGCGGCGTATTCCCCCTGGCCATCGGTGAGATCGCCCACAAGTCGAGCAAGCTGCCAAATGTCAGCCGCATGTTAGCCTTCAAGTTAGGCAGCAAGGCGAGCCTGCCCCCGCTTCCAGAGGCCGAGCAACCCGCTTTGAATCCGCCGGCGTCGGTGGCAAGTTCCGCGACGGTTAAGAAAGGTCTGGGGATATATCAGCGCTATTGCTCGAGCTGCCACGGTGATGTAGCGGTGAGCGGCGGCATCCTGCCGGACCTGCGCTATTCCAGCTCTCTTGCCGATGACCAGTGGTTCGATATCGTACTCGGTGGCCTGCTGAAGCCCAACGGCATGGTTTCCTTCGCCAAGGAGGTATCACGTGATGATGCCAATGCAATCCGAGCGTACGTGATATTCCGGGCGAACCAAAGCCTCGCCGAAGCCAAACGCGGAAGTGCGAAGGCGAACGACCGCCACCCCTAGCGGGACGGGATAATCGTTACGAATTTCGCTTCGATGGGCTAGACGGCGGCTGCCTGCTTGGCCAACACGGAGTGGACGGCTTGGATGATTTTGTCTTCGCTCGGCAGGACGTAACTTTCCAGCGGCTCGCTGTAGGGGATCGAAGTGTCAAGCGCCGTGACCATCCTGGCCGGCGCCTTGAGGGCTCCGAAGGCGTGCTCGGCGACCTCGGCCGCGATGATGGCCGCGGCGGAGGCGTGACGCGGGGCCTGGTCCACGAGAACCAGCCTCCCCGTTTTCTTCACGGACTCGACAATAGTATTGACATCGAGCGGCGCCAGCGTGCGCGGATCAACCACCTCGGCGCTGATGCCTTCCTTGGCCAGGCGTTCCGCCGCGGCCAGCGATTTCTTCACCATCCATGCGGTGGCCACGATCGTGACGTCGGTCCCAGCGCGCTTGATGTCCGCAACGCCGAACGGAATGACCGTGTCGCCTTCCGGCACTTCGCCTTTGTCCAGCGTCAGCATGTAATGGTGCAGATAAACGACGGGATTGTCGTCGCGAATGGCCGCCTTCATCAGCCCCTTTGCGTCCGCGGGCGTGGAAGGAATCGCCACCTTCAAGCCGGGAATTCCCATCAGGGCGCCGTAGATGCAGTTGGAGTGCTGCCCGGCCCAGCCGGCCGCGAATCCGAAGCCCGCCTTGAAAACAGCCGGGACCTTGACCTGGCCGCCGGACATGTAGCGGAGCCGGGGCGCTTCATTGATCACCTGGTCAAAGGCCACGAGCATGAACTCGCTCATGTACAGCTCGACGATCGGGCGCAGGCCCGTCATGGCCGCGCCGACGGCGATGCCCAACTCCGCGGTTTCCGAAATGGGAGTGATGCGCACGCGATTCTTGCCGAACTTCTTGAGCATGGGATCCCGCTCCGTCATGGCCATGTTCTGGCCGTAGAAGATGACGTCGGGATCGCGCTGCATTTCTTCGACGATTGCGGCGGCGATCGCCTCCGCATACATCATTTCGCGCGCCATGGGCTGTCTCCCTATGCGTAGACGTATTTGATTGCTTCTTCGGGCGCCGGGAATGGGCTCGCCAGCGCGAACTGCACAGCGTCGTCCATCTCCACGCGGGCGGCCTCTTCGATTTGTTTGGCGGCGGCTTCGGAGAGCGTGCCGTTGCTCATCAGCCGTGAACGGAACTGAGGGATGGGGTCTCTTGCCTTCCCGGCCTCGTACTCCGCCCTGTTTCCGTAGACCTCTATAGCCTCATGCTCCGGGAACTGCGTCGGCACCGGAGGCACGGTGATGGCGTTGCCGTGCGCGCTCAGGCGGTAAAACTTCGCCTCGATCAGGCTCGGCCCCTGGCCGGCGCGGGCGCGGTCAGCCGCCTTGCCAACTTCTTCATACACCTTCAGCGGGTTGGTGCCATCCACCGTCACACCGGGGATGCTGAACGCCTGCGCCTTTTTCGATAGCGGATCGCCGGCCGCGTAGTTGGCGTCCTCCAGGCTGATGTGCGTGTATGCCTGGTACTCGTTGTTCTCAAGGATGTAAACAACCG
>JBGOWC010000160.1:0-5513 GCA_041478415.1 Terriglobia bacterium | reverse complement strand
GCCATCCGCAGCAAGCTCGACGCTGGCGGCTTTAGCGACACAGCCATTCTGGCCTACGCTGCAAAATACTGTTCCGGTTTCTATGGGCCCTTTCGCGAGGCCGCGCAGTCCGCGCCGCAATTCGGCGACCGGCGCAGTTATCAGATGGACCCCGCCAACGCGCGCGAAGCGCTGAAAGAGGTCGCCACCGATCTGGATGAAGGGGCGGACATCGTGATGGTGAAGCCGGCGCTGCCGTATCTGGACATCGTCCGGCGCGTCCGCGAGCGATTTGACGTGCCGGTCGGCGCCTACAATGTCAGCGGCGAATACGCCATGGTGAAGGCCGCCGCGCAAAAAGGCTGGCTGGATGAAAAGCGCGTGGTGCTGGAAATTCTGACGAGTATTCAGCGCGCCGGCGCAGACATCATTCTCACGTACCACGCGAAAGACGCTGCGCGCTGGCTGAAGCAATCATGAGGAATCTCCGGTGAGCGCCACGCGTCCGACGTTGAAGCAGAACCGGCGCCGCTGCCGTGAAATCTTTGAGCGCGCCGAAAAGGTGCTCGTCGGCGGCGTCAACAGCCCCGTGCGTGCCTTCCGCGCCGTTGGCGGCGATCCGCTGATCGTGGACCACGCGCGCGGCGCGCGGCTCTACGACGCGGACGGCAACGAACTGCTCGATTACGTTTGCTCGTGGGGCGCGATGCTTCTCGGCCATGCAAACCCGGCGGTGAGCGCGGCGATTGCCGAGCAGGCTTCGCGCGGCACGAGCTATGGCGCGACCACGGAGCTTGAAGTCGAGCTCGCCACGCGGATCACGCAGGCGATCCCGTTTATCGAGCGCATCCGTTTCGTTTCGAGCGGCACCGAAGCAACGATGAGCGCCGTTCGGCTCGCCCGCGCCTTTACGAAGCGCGACCTGCTTCTGAAGTTCGAAGGCTGTTACCAAGGCCACGCGGACAGCTTTCTCTCGCAGGCGGGTTCGGGGCTCGCCACGCTCGGCATTTCGTCGAGTCCGGGCGTCCCTCAGGCTCTCGCGGCGCTCACGCTCAATGCGCCGTATAACGATTTGGGCGCGGTCGAGCGAATCTTCGCGCAACATGCCGGGAAAATTGCCGCGGTCATTGTGGAGCCGATCGCGGCGAATATGGGCGTCGTGCTTCCGGAGAAAGATTTCCTTCCTGGTCTGCGCGAGCTGACGCGAAGAAACGGCGCGCTGCTAATCGTAGATGAGGTGATTACGGGTTTTCGCCTGCACTACGGGGCGGTGCAAACGCTTTTCTGTATCGAAGCGGACCTGACCACGCTGGGAAAGATTATCGGCGGCGGGCTGCCCGTGGCGGCGTATGGAGGCCGAGCGGAAATCATGAACCAAGTGGCGCCGCTCGGACCGGTTTATCAGGCGGGGACGCTATCCGGAAATCCGCTGGCGATGCGCGCGGGCATTGCGACGCTCGAGCGATTGACCGCACCAGGGCTGTACCAGGAATTGGATCGCCGGGCGGAGCAGCTCGTCGCAGGGCTGCGCCAGGCACTCGCCGAGACGGGCATCCGGGCGCAAATCCAGGCGCAGGGCTCGCTGGCCACGCTGTTCTTCTGCGAACAAGCTGTCCGCAACTACGAAGGAGCGAAGCGGTCGGACACAGCGCGCTACGCAAGCTTTTTCCGAGAGATGCTGAACCGGGGAGTTTTCCTGGCGCCCTCACAATTCGAGGCGATGTTTGTCTCCACGGCGCACACGCAGGAAGATGTCGCCCGAACGATCGCGGCGGCGCGTGAGAGTTTGCAGTCGATCGCCGCACATCCCTACTAGGATTTCGATCCCCTGCATGGGAAGCGCTCAATTGGAGGGCGCGGTCTGGTTGCCACGGCTGTGGCCGAGCTCAGCCATCAGCCGGTCGAACCTTTCGAGCAATTCCCGGTGCCGCATGACATCGGGATCGGGTTTCCTGGCGATAAAGGTGAGCGTGCCGCCGGGTTCGAGGATGCACTGGTCCACTTCGGTGAGCGACATCAGCCCTTGCTTCCGCGCAGCCGCTTCGAGCTGCGCGACGGTGATGAGCTCGCGCTGGAGGTGCTTGTGCCGGACCTTGCCGTTCGCGACGAGGACGTCGGGACGCCCTTCGACAAATTCGTCCAGCTTATGGTGGCCGTACAGGAAGCGGACCACCAGATAATTGATGGCCAGGAGCGAGGTCGCGCCGATGACGCCACCGGTCACGCTGGTGTCGTCTCCGATGATGGCGTTCTGCACGGTGTTCGATAGCGTCAGCAGAACGACCAGGTCGAACGGATTCAACTGCGCGAGCTCGCGTTTTCCCGCAATCCGCAGGCTGACCACGAGAAAGATATAAACAATCACGGGGCGGAGGATTTTTTCTAAAATCGGCAGACCCAGGACGAACATGTGATTCAGGATGGGATGCATCGGCGCAAAACCTCCTCGGGAGACGGCCGGTCATCGAACCCGGCAAGTTCGAAGTCTTAATCGGCCGCGTCTGAGGCGAAAGCCTAGCACGGGCCCCAGCATGGCAGAAGGCGGCGGATTCGCCTGCGCGGCCCACTAGTACTTTCGGTTCATAATGCTTTGGGAACACCAAATGCGCTTAGTCACTTGTATAAGATAAACAGGCTTTATCATTTGGATAGCGTGATCCTGGGCGTTCCTAGCTCGCCCGGCCATCGTTCCGTGTACGTGACATCTTGAGGAGGCTCCGCGTAGGCCAGTCCTGACGGCTCTTTCCCATGCCGCAAGATGCTGGTTTTTGCGACCCTATGTCACAACGCGCGCCCTCGGAAACTGGAATACAACTCACAGCCGAAAACCTCCGGGCTCTCGTGGAGACCGCCCAGGACCTTTTTGCGTTGCTGGCTCCCGACGGCACGCTGCTCTATGCGAATGCGGCGTTCAGCCGCGTTCTCGGCCATTCGACGGATGAACTGATCGGAACAAGAATCGTCGAGCTGATGCACCCTTCGGAAGCTGATCGAGCGCGGTCCACGTTGAAAACGCTTTCTTCGGAGCTGGGCGCAACGCGGCGTGACCGGTGCAGGCTTCGCTGCAAGGACGGTTCTTGGCGCAAGTTTGAAACAACCGGCAGGAATTTTCTGACCCAGCCGGGAGTCGAGGCCATCGCCGCCACGTTCCGGGATGTGACCGACCGATCGCGAATGGAATCCGAGCGCCAGGTCATTTCGGACGTCATTCACGCGCTGAACCAGACCAACAACCTTGATGAACTCCTGGTGCGGATTCACCAGGCGCTGAAAAAAGTGCTGTACGCCGAAAACTGTTTCATTGTCCTGCACGATCCGGAGGCGGGCACGTTTGATTTCCCATTCTTCGTGGACCGGTTCGATCCGCCTCCGCCGCCGCTGAAAGTTGACAGAAGCTGTACGGCGTATGTTTTTCGCACCGGCCGGGCGATGCTTATCCCGCAGAGCGAGTTCGATTTGCTGGTGGAGAAGGGTGAAGTGGAGCTGGTGGGCTCGCCGTCGCCGGCGTGGCTGGGAGCGCCGCTGAAAACGCCGACGGCCACCATCGGCGTTCTGGTGGTTCAGCACTACGAAAACGAAAACGCCTACGACAATCGAGATCTGGAATTCCTGGACTCGGTGGGGGGCACGATCGCGCTGGCGATCGAGCGGCGCCGCTCCGAGGACTTTCTGCGGAAGAGCGAAGCGATTTTCCGATCGCTGTTCTCGAACAATCCATTGCCGACTTGGCTTCTGGACCGGGAATCACGCCATTTTCTGCAAGTGAATCGGGCGGCGATCGAGCAGTACGGCTATTCCGAGGAGGAGTTTCTCGGCATGCGGGCATCCACCGTCGAAGCCGAGGAAGAGCGGACTTCAACGGCGCCCGCCGCGCCCGCTTCGGGGCTGCGCAAGCACAGGCGGAAGGATGGAAAGATCATCAGCGTGGAGATGAGTTCGCACGATCTGGAATTTGGCGGGCGGCCTGCATTGCTGGTGGTTGCGCGGGACACCACCGAACATCGGCTGCTCGAAGAGCAGCTTCGCCAGGCGCAGAAGATGGAGGCCGTCGGCCGATTGGCCGGCGGCGTGGCGCACGACTTCAACAACCTGCTCATGGTCATCAAGGGACACACGGAGCTGCTGCTGGCCTCACCCGAAGCTTCGGAAAAGGCGTCGAGGAAAATCCAGCAGATCGACCGTGCCGCGGATCGCGCGGCTTCGCTCACGCGCCAGCTCCTGGCGTTCAGCCGGATGCAGGTGCTGCAGCCCCGGGTGATGAACATTAACGAGATCGTCGAGGAGATGGGCAAACTTCTGCCGCGGCTGATCGGCGAAGACGTCGAATTGGTGATCCGCACGGAACCGGAGTTGGGCCGGATACGCGCCGACGCCAGCCAGATGGAACAGATCATCATGAATCTGGCGGTGAATTCTCGCGATGCGATGCCGACCGGCGGACGGCTTATCATCGAGACCTCGAATGTCGATCTCGACGAGGCCTACAGCACGAAGCATCCGGTCGTCCAGCCGGGGCGCTTCGTTGTTCTCGCGGTGACCGACACCGGCACCGGGATGGACGCGGAAACACAGGCGCATATCTTCGAGCCTTTTTACACAACGAAGGAGCAGGGGAAAGGGACCGGGCTGGGCTTGGCCACGGTTTACGGGGTGGTGAAACAGAGCGGCGGCTTTATCTGGGTCTACAGCGAAGTCGGAAAGGGAACGTGCTTCAAGATCTACCTGCCTCGCGTGGACCAGATGGCGGAGAAATCCGTACAAGGTCAATCGTTTGCCGAGATCCCTCGCGGCACGGAGACCGTTCTTCTCGCCGAAGATGAGCAGGATGTTCGAGAGGTGGCGCGGGAATTTCTGGAGTCCGCCGGCTACACGGTGATCGAGGCTTGCAACGGAAACGATGCGATCCGGCTTGCACAGGAACACGCCGGCACGATTGATTTGCTGGTCACGGACATGGTCATGCCCGGGATGACCGGGAAAGAACTGGCGTCCCGCTTAAAAGAAATGCACGCCGTTTCACGGGTGGTTTATATGTCCGGGTATACCGAGCAGGCGAGCATCGAATCGAATCAAGCAGAGGAGTCTTCCTCGCGGCTTCTCACCAAGCCGTTCAGCCGGGCGGCGATCCTGCGCACGGCGCGGGAGCTGCTCTCCGATCCGGTGGCTTGAGAGTCGCTGCCTCTTATTGAGTTCCGGCCGTGCCGCGTTTTCGGTTGAATCAACTCTATCCGAGTTTTGGATGCTTGCGGTGCCAGTCCGTGTGCTGCTGAAAGACTCGCGCGGCCTGGATCACAGCCACATCATCACCCGCACGCGCGACGAACTGCAAACCGACCGGCAGATTCTTCTCCGTAAATCCGCAGGGCACCGATAACGCAGGCAGGCCGCACAAATTGCCAATCCCGCCGAGCGGGTCGGAGAACGAGAGCCCCGTCTCCAGGTTTACATCGAGTTTGCTGGCGGCAACGGGCAGCGCGGCGGTTGCGAGCACATCAAACGAATCGAAGAGCTCCGCCATCTTGCGTTGCAAGATT
>JBGOWC010000326.1:0-3068 GCA_041478415.1 Terriglobia bacterium | reverse complement strand
GCGGTGGAGTTCCATATGGCATCGAGCACCGGGCCACACTGGAAACCTCGGGAACTGCTGGAGCTTGCTGGCGAGAATTCTGCGAGCCGCATGCTGGATGCAGATGTCGTTTACACGCGTGCAGCCGGCGGGGGCGGTCTGCGCGAGGCCATTGCGGAGATGCAGGGCGTCCCGGCCGAGCAGGTGGTTGTGCTAGTGGGGGCTGCCGAGGCGCTGTTTGCGCTTTTCTTCCTGGCAACGGAGCCTGGGGCGAATGTGATCATCCCGTTCCCTTGCTTCCCGCCGCACCAAGCGGTGCCCGAATCGCTTGGGCTGGAGGTACGGTCTTACCGCCTGCGCCGGGAGAATTCGTATCAAGTTGATTTGGACGAGGTGAAGCGGCTGACGGACGCGAAGACGAAACTCCTGCTGGTGAATTCTCCGCATAATCCGACGGGCGCTACCGTAAGTGACGCGGAGATGAAGGCGCTTCACGATTTTGCCGCGGAGCGCGGCATCCAGTTTGTCTCCGATGAGGTCTATCATCCGATTTACCACGGACGGGAGACGGCGTCCGCGGCGCGACTGCCGCAGGCCACGGTCATCGGAGATTTCTCGAAGGCGTTCTCTCTTAGCGGGCTGCGCCTCGGATGGGTTGTCGAGCCCGACCCGCGGCGGCGGAAGGAATACCTGAACACAAGGGAGTATTTGACCATCTCGAACACGCCCATGGCGGAATTCTTCGCGGAGATTGCCGTCAGGAACCGCGAGAAAGTGTGGGGCCGTACGCGCGAAGAAGCGCGCAAGAATTTGGCGCTTCTGGAGTGCTTGATCGAGGAACATCGCGACGCCGTAGATTGGGTGCCACCGCGAGGCGGCATGACAGGATTCCCACGACTTGTGTCCGGCGCGGATGCTCGCGCCTTCTGCCAAGCGGCCGTAGGCAAGGGGTTGCTGTTCGCGCCGGGCGACTGCTGGGGCGTGCGAGATCATTTTCGCGTTGGATTTGGCGTAGGACAGGAGTGGTTCCCTCAGGCCATGGAGCGGCTCGGAGACTTCCTTTACGACTGGGCGCGGAAGCCTCGCGCGAGTGCAGCCTCGTAACGGTCAAGTTTCGCATCCCCGCATTCAAAGAGGCGTCTCCAATTGACAGGACAGAGCGGGCGGGGCACTATTCCACGCGCAATTGCGCAAAGTGCCGAGTATGTTGCGCGGAGTCTGCACAAGGAGTGTCAGATGAAAATGAAGAAGCTGGGGCTGATCGGACTGCTGTTCCTTGCTGGAATGGGAGTTTCGTTTGCTCAGAAACCGAAGGGAAATGCGGACGAGCAGGCGATTCGCAAGCTGGACAAGGAGTGGTCGGCCGCGGCGGACAGCAAGGATGCCGAAAAGACGGTTTCGTTCTACGCAGAGGACGGTTCGGCGTTTCCCTACAATGCTCCAATCGCGACGGGTAAGGAGCAGATAAGGCAGATGTGGTCGCACCTGATGTCGCTGCCCGGGTTTTCGCTCAGCTTCGCCCCGACCAAAATCGAGGTGGCCAAGTCAGGCGAGCTGGCTTTTGACGTGGGAACGTTTGTGCTGAAGGCCAATGACGCGCAGGGAAATCCGACAACCACGGTGGGCAAATACGTTGTCGTGTGGAAGAAGCAGGCGAATAAGCAGTGGAAGGTCGCCGCGGACATTTTCAATACGGACAAGTAGGGCAGCCGCTTACTCTTACCGCGGAAGAGCGGAGTCCCACCTCACGCTTTCAAAACCGAAAGCATGGGCAACCCGAGATCGTCTCAGCGTGAGCAGAGTCAGTGGCGCGGGGGCGGTGGTGGTTAAGTCGATCGTGAAAGGAGAAAGCGATGGGAACCGTCAATCCAAACAAAGCCGGGCTCGTCTTGGGAGCGTTGATGGGCGGCTGGCATGTTCTATGGGCGCTCCTGGTGGCGGTGGGCTGGGCGCAAACGGTCATCAATTTCATCTTCTGGGCGCACTTTCTGACGCCGCCATATACTGTCGGGTCATTTCATGCCGGGACGGCGCTGATTCTGATTGGCGTCACGGCAAGCATCGGCTACGCATTCGGTTTCGTCTTTGGCGTTCTGTGGAACTGGATCCACCGATAACGAGGCAAGGACTCACCGGAAACTAGTCGCTGGCCGCGGACGGGTGGGTCGCGCGGCGGGCGAGCCAGAGGCCGGCGAGGAGAAAGAGCGCGGCGGTGTAAAACGGTGCGCCGGGGAAGTGCGAACGATAGCGCGTGCTGATGGCCGCGGCGAAGACCTGGGTGAAGACGAGCGGGCCGATCATGCCGCTGATGCCGCGAAGGCTGTTGATGGCGCCCTGGAGCTGGCCCTGCGCGGTGGGGTCCACGCGGCGGGTCATGAGCGACTGAATCGGAGGGCCGGCAAGTCCCCAGAGGGAAATGAAAGGGATGGCGGCCAAGAAGAGGCCGCTGCGCGGGGCCGCTCCGAAGGCGGTAAACGCGAGAATCCCGAAAAACAGGCCGGCGAGGATTGTGCGGCGCTCGCCAAAGCGATGAACGCACGGCCCGACCAAGGCGCCGGAAACGATGCTGGTGCAGACTCCGACAACCGCCAAGGAAAACCCCAGGGTTCGTTCATTCCACGCATAGCGGTAATCGCAATAGAGAACGTAGACGGAGGCAAGGGACTGCTGCGCCAGGTAGAAGAGCAAGAGAGACGCAGCCAGGACGAAGAGCTCCGGATGCGAGCGCAAAATTCCTAGAGAGGCGAGGGGGTTGGCAATCTTGCGGACGTCTTTGGCGCGGCGCTCGGGCGGAAGCGATTCGGGAAGAATGAAGAAGCCGTAGACGGCGTTAGCGAGGCTGAGGCCGGCGGCGAACCAGAAGGGCAGGCGGAGATTGATGTTGCCGAGGAGGCCGCCGACGGCGGGGCCCACGACGAAGCCGAGGCCGAACGCGGCGCCGAGCAAACCGAATTTCTTGGCGCGGCCTTCGGGCGGAGTTACGTCCGAAATGTAGGCAAACGCGGTGGGCAGGCTGGACGAGGTGATGCCGGAGATGAGGCGTCCGACGAACAGCCACCACACGGTTGGCGCCAGGGCCATGAAGATGT
>JBGOWC010000103.1:0-6689 GCA_041478415.1 Terriglobia bacterium | reverse complement strand
CCAGGTTGACGAGGCGGTCGGGCTCGCTCACCGGCAGCGGACGCCGCAGGATCTGATCGAAGACCGAATAGATCGCCGTATTTGCCCCGATGCCCAGCGCCAGCATGACCACTGCCGCGAGCGTGAAGCCCGGAGTCTTCACGAGTGTTCGCAGCGCGTGCCGCGCGTCTTGCCAGAGTCCGCCCAGCATCATTCGTACCTCAACGCCACAATCGGGTCCACTCGCGTCGCTCGCCGCGCCGGTACATAACAGGCTGCCAGCGCTACTCCTGCCAGGAGCGTTGCCCCGATCGAAAATGTTGCCGCATCGTGCGCGCCTACGCCATACAACAGTCCGGTCATCAAATGGCTCAGCGCGAAAGCACCGGCGAGTCCCACCACAATGCCCGCCACCGCCAGACGAAATCCCTGTCTGATGACCATCCCCAAAACGTCGCTGGGGTTGGCGCCGAGCGCCATGCGAATGCCGATCTCATGCGTTCGCTGCGTCACCGCGTACGACATCACG
Source organism: Terriglobia bacterium (assembly GCA_041478415.1). Classification (GTDB taxonomy): domain Bacteria; phylum Acidobacteriota; class Terriglobia; order Acidiferrales; family UBA7541; genus Acidiferrum. The sequence continues at coordinate 6,181 of JBGOWC010000103.1, read as the reverse complement.
CCGTAAATTCCAACCGCAGCGAGCAAGAGCGCAAGTCCGGCGAACGACCCGATCAGCGTGACCGAAAGCCACCTCGACGCCATGTTCTCTCCCACGACGTCTTCCAGCGAGCGAATGTCGAAGAGTGGAACATCCGGATCGATGGACTGCGTTGCGGCCCGCATCGCACCGGCCAGATCCCCCGTGACTGACTTTGAGCGGAGGACCACACGGCCTCCGATTGCCGGGTCCTGTGCGTTTGGAAGGTAGGTCTCCACGCGCGAGGGTTGATCAACGCCATAATTCTTCACATGAGCGATGATTCCTACAATCGTCCACCACTCCTGTTTTTGACCGTTCGGGGGAGGTCCCCCAAACGAGAGCCGCTTCCCGAGTGGTTCTTCGTTCGGGAAATGCTGCTTGGCTAGCGTTTCGTCAACGATGCAAACCTTCTGCGACGTACCGTTATCGTGTTCGTCGAAGAATCTTCCTCGCAGGAGACGCATTCCCATCGCACGCATCGCGTCGGGCGTAATGCGCCCCATGTCGGTCGCGGGAAACTCTCCCGCGGTTGGCATGGGCCGACCCTCGACTTGAAGCGCGCTCTGCCATCCACCCAGGAGCGGATTCTTGAATCCGGCAAATTCGACCCCGGGTATCGCCTGCAACTTGGCGACAAGCTGCTCGACGAACGCGCGTCGCTTAATATCGTCCTTGTATTTCTGTTCTGGTAGCGTGAAGCTGGCGGTCAAAACGCCCCTTGCGTCAAACCCGCCATCCGCCAGGACCACATTGATCAAGCTCTTCACCATCAGCCCTGCCCCAACCAGAAGAACGAGCGAGACCGCTACCTCCGCGGAGACCAGAACATCGCGCAGTCGCCGCCGCGCCGCGCTGGAGCCTCCCGAGCGCCCGCCCTCTTTCAGAGCCTCGTGGATGTCTGTCCGCGAGGCTTGCAGCGCGGGGAAAATGCCGAAGAACAACCCCGTGAAAACGGAAAGTGCCAGCGTGAAGCCGAACACCCAGCGGTCGGGGGCAATCTCTTCAATTCGCGGAATGCTCGCCGGTGTTGCGCGGACGAGCATGGCCGTGATCCAGACCGCCAGTAAGAGTCCTAGCGTGCCGCCCATACATGCCAGCAGTACGCTCTCCGTCAGCAACTGGCGCACCAGCCGCCACCGGCCCGCGCCGAGCGCGCTCCGCACCGCCAGCTCGCGGTGCCGCTCCGTCGCTCGCGCCAGCAGAAGATTGGCGATATTCGCGCACGCAATCAAAAGCACGAAACCAACGGCCACCACGAGGAAGAGCAGCGGCGATCGCACGTCTTCCACGATGGCACCCAGCAGCGGCTGAACAACCGCACTGGAGCCGGCGTTTGAGCGATATTGCTTCGCCAGTCGTTCCGCGATTGTCACGATATCCGTGCGTGCCTGCTCTACCGTCACTCCCGGTTTGAGCCGCGCGTAGGCGTAAATTCCCGGATGATTTCCTCTGTTCGTTGGGCCTCCGAGTTGGTCTTCCAAGCGCCAGAGAGAGGCAAACACGTCTATCCGTCGCAAGGTGCCGTGATACTTCTGATTGGGTATCACGCCGATAATGCTGTAGCTCTCACCATCCAGTGTTACGGATTGCCCCACGATGTTCGGATCTCGGCCGAAGCGGCGTTCCCAGAATCCTTCGCCGAGCAACACAACACGCTGCGCTCCGACTTTATCGTCCTCGGGCGTCAGAATGCGCCCAACGATCGGTTTGACGCGCAGCGTGGGGAAAAATCCCGCGCTGATCTGCCTCATCCGAACGCGTTCCGACTCGCCGCGGCCGGTGAGTACCACGTCCTGGTTCCGTGCGGCGACCATGCTCTCGAAGGTGCTGTTCATCGTGCGCCAGTCGTTGAAATTCTCCATCGAAATGCTCATGTCCGGCACTTCTTTGGACCACTCCGATAGAAAGACGAGCCGGTCCGATTCCGGGTAGGGAAGCGGCCGCAACAGGATGCCGTTCACCACGCTGAAAATTGCCGTGTTCGCGCCGATCCCCAGCGCCAGCGTCAGCACGGCCACCACCGTAAACCCCGGACTCTTTGCCAGCATCCGCAGAGCGTGTCGCATGTCTTGCCAGAGCGTCTGCATCATGTGGCTCCCTTCTCCCTAGAACAACGTACGCAATCCCAGCCGCCCGGGTTCATTCGTACCGCAGCGCCACGATCGGGTCCACTCGCGTCGCCCGCCTCACCGGCAGGTAACACGCGGCAAGCGCAACCAGCGCGATCAGCGCCACATCCAATGTATAGACGTACGGATCCCTTGCTTGGACCCCATAGAGAAGTGACTCGCTCAGCCGCGCCAGGCCGTAGCCCAGCGGCAATCCCGCCGCTGCTCCCAGGATGAGCATGAGTCCCGCCTCGCGCAGCACCAGCAACCGGACATGGCGGGGCTCCGCCCCCAGCGCCATGCGGATTCCGATCTCCCGTGTTCGCTGCAGCACCAGATAGGCCAGCACGCCGTAAATGCCCAATGCCGCCAGCAGCGCCGCCAGAATCCCGAAGCTCGCGGACAGCCCTGCAACCATGCGCTCGGCCAGGAGGTTTTCGTCCAGGATTCTCTCCATCGTTTTGAGGTCGTACACCGGAAGGTTGGCATCGAGCCGCTGGAGTTCTTGGCGAACCGCTGGCGCGATGCTCAGCGGATCGAGTTGCGTCCGCACGTAAAACGTCATCTGCCCCAGTCCTTTATTTTGCGCGTAGGGGGAGTACACGTAGGGCCGAATCTCGGCGCGCACGTTCGCTTGCTTCATATCCTTGACTACGCCCACGATCTCGACATCAGGAGTGACCTTGCCTCCTCCCCACGCGAACCGTTCTCCGATCGGGTTGCGGCCGTGATAGAAACGCCGGACCATCGCCTCGCTCACAATCGCCACCTTTTGGCTGGTCGCGGTGTCTCCCGCATTGAATTCCCGTCCCGCAAGCAGCGGTACGCCGAGTGTCGAAAAATAGGCGGGGCTCACGGAGTCGTAGCTCACGTGCCGGTCGTCGCTCGATAAATTCTCCATCCCGGGCACTGTAATATTTGCATTGGACGTTGAACCGGTCAGAGTCGGAATGTCGGATGTCCCCACGGCATTCACGCCGGGAAGCCCCGCCATCCTTTCTCGAAGCTGGTCGCAGAGCGCTATCGTGCGCTCCGTTGAGTAGCCGTTCAGCGCCGGCTCAATCGAGAACGCCAGGACGCTTTCTGTTTTCAACCCGATGTCCAGCCGCCGGAGATTCCAGAGCGATCGCGCAAAAAGTCCTGCACCAACAAGGAGCAGCAAGGTGAATGCGACCTGCGCCGCGACCAGCAGCTTTCGGAAACGCACATGGGCCATTCCGGCGGAGGTTGAAGTTCCCTGATCCTTGAGCGTCTGCGACACCCCGTGCCGCGTAACCCGTAACGCCGGCACAATGCCAAACAGAATTCCAGAGGCCAGAGTCGCCGCCAGGGCGAAGAGCAGCAGTGTTCCGTCCAGGTGCGTTGTAAGCCCTCCGATGTTTTGTCCATCGGCGATCGCCGGGATCAGGAGGTCCATCGTCCACTGCGCGAACACAAGCCCCAGAATCCCTCCCGCGACGGCGTAAAGAAGACTCTCCATCAGGAGCTGGCGAACCATTCGCCAGCGGCTCGCGCCCATGGCCACTCGGATCCCGAACTCCCGTTGCCGCGCCGCGCCGCGCGCCAGAAGCAGATTGCCCACGTTCGCGCAGGCAATCAACAGCACAACGGCTACCATCACGCCCAGGACCGTAAGGGAATTTCCCGAATCACGCTGCAGCGTTGTGCGGCCGCGAGCGCCTGAAGAGACCAGGATTTTCTTATCGAGGAATTTCTGGCGCGTTTCCGTCGGCCAGCCTTGGATCGTCGCCAACTGCTCCTCGAGCAGCGGGCGATAATTCACGTTGAGGCTCGCTTCCGCTTGCTCTCGCGATGTCCCTGAGCGTAAGCGTCCGAGTAAAGCAATGTAGTAGTCGTTCCAATCGTCAAGTCCCCTCGTGTCTGTCCCCGTGTCCCAGTTGGGGAGCATGGGAATTTTCATGGAGATGGGAACAAATAGGTCGGGCGTCTCGCCGACTTGAATTCCGGTGAACCCCGCTTGCGCGACGCCCACAATCGTCAACTGTCGGTTGTTGACGAGAAGGTTCTGATTTAGCACCGAGGCCTGGCCTCCGAACCGCCGCACCCAGTAGCTGTGGCTTAGCACCACCACCGGGTTTCCCGCTGGGATGCTCTCGTCCTCCCTCGTGAACAGGCGGCCCAGCGCGGGCCGGACCCCCAGCACTTCGAAGTAGTTTCCGGAAACCAATTCTCCGGAACTGCGTTGCGTCTCGCCGCCCGCGGAAATGCTCGCCGCAAAGGAAAACCGCGCCAACAAGCCGGAGAGCGTGGAATTCTGATCGCGCAGCTTCTTGTACATCGGATACGACCACGATTCGGATATGTCGCCGTCGCTCCAGCCGTGGCCATGGATCGGTCCCGGAGAGCGAAGCAGGACGAGTTCGCTCGGATTCTTCACTGGAAGCCGCCGCAGCAACACTTGATTCAGCAGAGAAAAGATCGCCGTGTTCGCGCCGATGCCCAGCGCCAGCGTCAGCACCGCCACCGCGGTGAAGCTGGGATTCCGCGCCAGCATTCGCAGCCCGTATTTCAGATCCTGCCAGAGCGTTTGCATATCTCTTCTCTTAACCTCTCGCTTTGAAATGACTCCATTACTCGTACCGCAGCGCCACCATCGGATCGACTCGCGTCGCCCGCTGTGCCGGAATCCAGCACGCGGCGAACGCCACCACGGCGAGAAGCAGAGTCACTTCCGCAAAGGCAATCGCATCGAGGGTCGAGAGACCGTATAGGAAGCGCGAAAGTACGCGCGAAACCACCGCGGCACAAGCAAGGCCGGTGATGACACCCGTACCTACCCAAATCATCCCGCTCTGAAAAACCAACTGAAGGATGTCAGTCCGCTGGGCTCCGAGGGCCATGCGGATACCGATCTCCTGTGTGCGTTGGGCCACCACGTACGCCGTCACACTGTAAACCCCGGCCATCGCCAGAACGAGCGCAAGGGTTCCAAGGATGGAAGCGAGAAGTGCGCCCATCTTCGAGGGCCAAATCCATAAACTCAGATTGTCGGCGAGTGTTCTCGCGGAGGTGACGACGCTCGGATCCATGTCGTGAACGAAACCCGGCAGGGCGGACAGCAGTGGGATCGGACTGCGTGAGCTCCGAACCAAGACCTTCAAGTCATCTGGATTGTCCAGAAAATCCGGGATGGTCGGCAAATACACATACGGCGCATCCGAAGACCACAAATAGACATTCCTGACGTCGCGGGCGACCCCGACGATTGCGATCGGTTGTCCGGCGCGCGACATCGAAAATCTCTTGCCGATCGGATCTTGTCCCGGCCAGTATCGCCTCGCCAGCGATTCGCTCACGACGGCAAGACGAGCGTGCGCCGTGAGGTCCTGCGCGTTGAAACTGCGCCCGCGGACCACCGCTATGCCAAGCGTCTCAAAGAATTCGGGTGAAACAACGTTGAAATCCACGACGGGTGCTCGTCCATCGGACGCCGCTGGCTGATTTTCCGGTCGGATGGAAGTTTGCGAAAAACCGCTCCCAAGCGGGACCGTAAATGCGACCGCGGCGTGCTCAACTTCGGCCAGAGCGCTAACTCGCTGCAACAAACGCCTGTCGAACTCGTAAGCGCGTATCGAATCATAACCGCGCACCCGCAGACCTGCCGTTAGCACGGCAACGCGGTTCATCTCGAACCCAGGATCGGTTGCTTCGGCCTTCCGAAGTGCCCGAACGAGAAGCCCGGCCCCGACCAGCAAGAACAACGACATGGCGACTTGTCCCGCGATCAATACGCCCCGCAGTCCAGCCCCCCCATGATGTGCGCCCGCGCTCGACCGCTCCTCTTTGAGCGCCTCCGCGGGAAATTGTTTCGACATGCGTAGAGCCGGAAGCAGCCCGAACAAATTCGCCGTAACGAGAATCGCTCCCAGAATGTATAGAGCTATTGTCCAATCGGGTGAAACGTCCAACTGGAAGGCGCGCTCTCCAGGAGGGTGAATCACAGCAACGAGCACGTCTGAGGCCCACCAGGCGAATAGGATTCCGACGAAGCCGCTCAAACACGAAAGCAGCAGGCTTTCGACGATCAATTG
>JBGOWC010000330.1:0-3044 GCA_041478415.1 Terriglobia bacterium | reverse complement strand
CCACGCTCTATCCGAACGAGCAGATCGTCGCCCTCGCGGAAAAAATCGCGCAGATCACTCCCGGCACGCTTGAGAAAAGTTTCTTTACCAGCTCGGGCACCGAAGCCGACGAGGCCGCGATCCTGATCGCGCGCATGGCCACCGGCAGTTACGACGTCGTCGCGCTGCGCCACGCCTATTCCGGCAGTTCGCAACTGGCCCGCTCCGTGACCGCCCACGCGCCCTACCGCAAGGCCGGCGTCATCAGCGTGGGCATCTCGCACGCCATCAATCCCTATTGCTACCGCTGCCCTCTTCACCTGACGTATCCCGACTGCGGAGTGGCCTGCGCGAACGACGTGGAGAATCTCATTCAGACTGGGACAAGCGGCTCGATCGCGGCTTTTATTGCCGAGCCGATTCAGGGCGTCGGCGGATTCATCACGCCGCCGAAGGAATATTTCAAAATCGTTTCCAAAATCGTGAAGAAGTACGGCGGGCTGTTCATCTCCGACGAAGTCCAGACCGGCTGGGGCCGCACGGGCAAGAAATGGTTCGGCATCGAGCAATGGGAAGTCACTCCGGACATCATCACCAGCGCAAAAGGCCTTGCTAACGGCGCGCCCATCGGACTAACGGTCACGACTCCGGAGATTGCCAATTCCTATCAGGGGCTGGGCATTTCAACCTTCGGCGGGAATCCGGTGACCATGGTCGCCGCTCGTGCCACGATTGAATTCATCGAGGAAGAAAATCTTCTCGAGAATGCGCACACCGTCGGCAACTATTTTCGCGGAAAGCTCGAAGAGCTGCAGGCGAAGTATCCCGTCATCGGCGATGTGCGCGGCATGGGACTCATGCAGGCACTCGAGCTCGTGAAAGACCGCACCACGAAGGAGCCGGCGCCCGAAGCGGCGGCGCAGCTCATGGAGCGCACGCGCGACAACGGCCTGCTCATCGGCAAGGGCGGGCTCCTCGGCAACGTCCTCCGCCTCTCGCCCATGCTGAACATTTCCAAGGCCGACGTGGACGAAGGCGTGCGCCTCCTCGACAAATCGTTTTCGGAAGTCCGGGTTTAGGGTGACGGAAGATGAGCTTTGCAACGATACAGTGAGGCCAATTTAATGGCTCGACGAATTCACAAACGGAGTATTCGCACCGAATCACATATGGCAGTGGCCGTTAAGAACCATCTGAACAGAGGTCGCGTGATCGCCGAGAGAGAAATAAAGTTGGGCAGATGTCGGTTTGACGTAGTTGCCTACGACAAGAACGCAAGGATATTCAAGATTGTGGAATGCAAACTTCACAGCAGCCCCACAAGCGTCGGAAGGACCTTCGGTCAAGCCGTTACATATTCCTCTGTTCTCAAGGGGCGAGCGTCGGCTTTCTTAGACGCCGCAAGTAGGAAACTAGAGAAGATGCGCTACGGTCGGTGGGTTGAGGCGACCGATGGGGGAAAGAGGATTAAGGTCGCGGTCTACGTGGCATTAACAGACAAAGCGTGCAGGCAACCTGAATTCCTCCGACTGCGAGAACAGTACCCCCACATCGGAGTCATTCGAGTGAAGCCAAATGGGCGCTGTCGTAACGCACTGCGGCACCCTGATGGCACGGCAGATTCAAGAGCTGCCAAAGCGTCGGTTAGAACAATTAGTCTCTAAGGATGGATTCCCGGCCAAAAGGGTTTATGAACTTCGCTCAAATCGCCGGACTAATTCTCCTCGCGAATGTTTTCGCTGGAGCAATTCACGCTACCGAGAAAACTATCTGGCGATCGGTTTCGTTTGCGATTCTGAAGTTTGATGGCGAGGCGCCGAAATCCTGGAACCTCTATCACGGAGAAAAACGCGGCTGGATTCTCGTTCGCTTGTGGAAGCGCTATCTCCTCGTCAGCATGACGGACGAAGAGGCATACGATCTCGATCCGCAGAAATTGACGCCCAAGGGCAACGCCCTCGAATGGACAGATTCCGAATTGCCGGACAAGCCCATCGTGACTTCGGAGTGGAGTGCGCGAAACGTCGGACCGGTTCATCGCGTGCGATTTCGCTTTGGAAAGGATGGCCACATCCTGGAGTTGCAGCTCCCGCTGAAACCCAACGGCCAGCCGGCGTACTAACTTTATTTGCGATAGACGCCGTAGAGCCAGGGAATGCCGAGCGCGCCGGACATGACGCCGACAACAATTCCATCGCCGTCGCGAAATCGGCCGAAATCATCGGCGTCCGCGGCGAGGCGCTCGATGCGCTGACCGGGGCGCCAGGAACGTACCAGCAGGCGCCGGCTGCCGCGCACGATTCCCTTCATCTCCCATTTGCTCACGACCGACGTCGGATGGAACTCCGGCTTCACGCTGTCGAGCCGGCCGTTCACAAGCAGCGTCGCCGCAAGGATCCACGGCAGCGGAATGAATCCGGAATACACGCGCTTGAAGATTTCGATCTCCCCATGTTTCCGCGTGCGGCGGTCAATGAACACGGCGAGCGCGAGCCCCACAAAAAAAACCAAGCCGTAGAAAACCAGCATCAGATCGAGGTCCAGCGGCGGATAGATTTGGCTGACGTAGGGAAAGAGCAGCGACCCACCAAGAAAAATCGCGGTGCGGCGAAACATGCGCCGCCGCAACATCACCTCGGCGGCGTCCGCAGTCAACCCGCAGGCGGGGCACTGATCCGACAGGCGCTCGGCGCCACAGTCGAGACACCGCGTCATGCATCCGCCCGCGAGAGCGATTCCAGAAAACTCTGGTACCGCTGGCGTCTTTCCTCTTCCTGCAGATTTACGGTGACGCCCATTCCGCGGCCCGGCTCGACGCGGCGAACGAAGCAATCCACTTTGACGGGATCCTCGAGCACCAGCCGCGCCGTGAATCCTGCGCCGATCCAGAGCGGGTCCTGCGATTCGATAAACATTCCGCTCGCGCTGATGTCGCGGATACGCCCGCGGAGTAGCGCGGAACCCCACTCCATTTCGAGATCAATCGCGCAGTGGTAGCGCGGCGCTCGGCGGCGCTCCAGGCGTCTCGCGTTCTGGTCCCCGCTGTTGACGAGACCCGACACGTG
>JBGOWC010000192.1:0-4733 GCA_041478415.1 Terriglobia bacterium | reverse complement strand
TCTTTCGTGGCTTGAAGTTGTTCGAGGAGTCCGTTCGCGCCGGAGAGAGGCAGATGATGCATTTGGCGGGCGGTCTTGCCGCCACCTTGTACCTTCATGAATTCATCGTCCGTCCAGAATGTTCCATCGAGCAGTGCTAAATGGCTCTCGCTGACCCGCCGTTTCCAATCTTCGCCACCGCCCGGCAGGCTCGGCGCGTAGAAAAATCGCTTTTTGTTTTGGATGAGTTGCAGAGCGATCACGGCTTCATCCGCGGGCAAGGTGTCGCGCAGAGGATCGCTTACATAGTCCGGATAGTTCCCGATCAGGGACACGGCCTTACAGAAGAGGGACCTTTCCGGCGCGGGAGGGACTTCTTGATAGATGGGGATCAGGCGATCCAGCGGCAAGACGTCCCAGCGCACGGGGGGGATGGAACGAGACAGCGTACGGAACAGACTGTTCTCCTCGGTCAGGACGCGACGGACCGATAGAGTCGAATAGATGTGCAGCGGCTGAAATTCGCGCAAATGCAGCAGGCCCAAGACACAATCCACATCGGCACTCGTCAGCAGCAGGGCAGCAATCGGCGTGCTTCGCGGCTTTCCCGGTGCGGGGGCGAGCTCAGGAGCTTCAGCGAGTTGCTGGCGCAGGTCAGGAGAAGCGTTGAGGAGAAACCATGCGGAGTCATCCGGCGAGACGGCAACCTGCGCCTGGGTCCGCGCGCGGCCCTTCAGGACTCCCTTGCGCAGACGGCTGCAATTCGAACACGCGCAGTTCCATTGGGGGAACCCGCCCCCGGCAGCCGAGCCGAGGACCTTTACACGCATTCAGAGGCTACAGTTCTGCGTTGGCGTAGGAGCTGACTTCGCAGTTCAGATCGATTTCTTCGTGCTGCGGCGTGACCCATTCCATTGGCAAAAGCCCCCTTTGGCCAGGATGAAGCGTCTCGCGGCGGGCTCCCGAGACTCCGCAGAGTATAGCTTTCGCCCCGCGCGATGACAAAGAGTTTTTCCTGGGGTTGTCCCGGAATGATCCCCGGCCGGGCGGGCAGGCGGCATGAACTCGAGGGCAGGAAATCGCACCCCTACGGTTCGCGCTCCCGCGGTTTCGGACCCACAAGCGGTAGCGGCGTTTTCGCATGACTTTCTCCCCGCAGATTTTCGAAAAAAATTGGAAATTTGTGTCGAATTCTCTTGACAAGAATTTTATCCAGCCTATCATCGTGGGCAAAAGTGGGATGAAGTGGCAAACAGTAGCAAATTGTAGAAAACAGATTAGGACGCGGTAGAACCGGCTGGGGCGCTCAAAAGCAGTCCAGAGAGGCACGCGAAGGCTGTGGTGAGACTCAGCAGTCACAACCACTCTTTCAGCAAAGCTCATGAAGCTGCGGGGCAATTGTCCGGCGAAGGTGGACGAGAAGGGCAGGTTGAAGATACCCGCCGTGTTTCTCGACGCTTTGAAAGAGTACGGCAGCCAGTTCTACATCACCAGCACAACAGGCGAAACAGCGCGGATTTATCCGATGAAGGTGTGGTCCGGGATTGAGGACAAGCTGGAAAAAGTCTCCTCGCAGAACCGGGCCAAGAGAAAGTTTCTGATGCGCACGAGCTATTACGGCCAGACGGTGGAGATGGACGGGCAGGGCAGAGTGCTCTTGCCGTCGGTGCTGCGCGATGCCGCCAAGATGAAGGGCGAGGTGGATGTCTTCGGCGGCCTTGACCACCTGGAGGTCATGAACCACGCGAAGGTACTGGCCGACATGAAGAATTCTCCGTACACGGATGACGACGACAAGGCATTAGAGGACCTGGGCATCTAAGGGAGCCGAGGATCGGACAAGCAGCGCGAAGGGCTCAAGGATTGAATTCGGCGCATACGCCGGTGATGCTGGATGAGGTGCTGGAATGGCTGCGAATCAGGGCCGACGGAACGTACCTAGACGCAACGCTGGGAGCCGGCGGCCACTCAGCGGCAATCGCCCAGAAGTTGACCTCTGGCAGGCTGATCAGCCTGGACCGGGACGCACTGGCTATCGAGGTGGCGCGGGAGCGGCTGAAGACCTTTGGGGCGACGGTGACGCTGGTGCAGTCGCCGTTTTCAAGGATTGCGGAGGTCGCGCAGGAGCTGGGACTTCCGCCGGTGGACGGCGTACTGGCTGATCTGGGAGTTTCGAGCATGCAGCTTGACCACGGGGAGCGCGGGTTTTCGTTTGGGAAGGCGGGACCGCTGGACATGCGAATGGATACCCGCGACGCCGAAACGGCGGGAGAGATTGTGAATCGCTGGCCGGAGAAAGAGCTGGCCGATCTGCTCTACCGGGAAGCCGAAGAGCGCGATTCCAGAAGGATCGCCAGGGCGATCGTACGCGCGCGTCCCATCCGGGACACCGCGCACCTGGCAACAGTTGTGGCAGGGGCCCGGACGTTTAGGGGAAGGCAGAGACTGCATCCCGCGACAAAAACGTTTCTGGCGCTGCGGATAGCGGTGAATCGAGAGATGGAGGAACTCGGGCAGTTTCTTTTCCGGACCCCCGCCACATTAGCTTCGGGCGGCCGCTGGGTGGTGCTGAGCTACCACTCACGCGAAGACCGCCTCGTCAAACAGGCCTTTCAAGAAGGCGCGCGTCAAGGGACGCTGAAAATCTTGACGAAACACGTGATCCAGCCCGGGGACGAAGAAGTGCAAAGAAATCCGCGGGCGCGCAGCGCGAAACTCCGCTGCGCCGAGAAAGTGTGACAGTTCATGGCGGCGAATCCAATTCCAGTTATCCCGAGCAGAACTCCGGCAAAGCGGCCACGAAGCCGCGGAATCTATTCCGTGCCGCCCAAAGGCGCGGCGAAATCGTTTCCGCTGCGAGCCGGAAAGGGCGCGCGCGCGACGGAGTTCCGCACCGTCAAGAAAATTGACAATTCACGCCTGGTGCGGATTCTTCAGCCCGCGCGCGCCCGCGATCTCTTCCGCACGGGGGCGCTCCTGTGCGCGGTGGGCGGTTTCTTCCTGTTCTACGGATACCAGCGGTTTCGCTCCATCGAGCTGAGTTTCCGGCTCGAGGATTTGAAAGCCAAGCAGACGCAGGCCGCGGCACTCAACACCGAGCTGCGGCTGGAAGTGGCGAGCCTGCGGAATCCGATGCGGATTGACGTCATCGCGCGCCGGCAACTCGGCTTGACCGAGCCGCTGCCGAACCAGGTCGAACTGGGCAGCGCCCCGAGCGGCTCGGAAGTGGCCGCTGTGCGCCTGGCGCGAATGGCTCGCTCGCAGTAGGCGGCGCGAGGCGATCGTCCGGAGTGAGGATTGCGCCGACCTTGACCATCCCTCCCGAACGCCTGCCCGCCGGATAGAAATCATGCAACCGCAGCGCGCCCACGTCCGAATGCTCATCGTCGCCGGCGTGGCCGCGTTATGGATGTTCGCGATAACCGGCCGGCTCGCCTACCTGCAACTGTTCCGTTACAGCAACTATCTGAGCCGCGCGCAGCGGCAGCAACAACGCATCGTGGAAGTCACGCCGCGCCGCGGCGCGATCTACGACCGCAATCTTCATCCCCTGGCGATGAGTATCCAGGTGGACTCGTGCTTTGCTATCCCCTCGGAACTCAAGGACGAGCCGCTCGCGGCAAGGCTGCTCTCAAGCGTCCTGGGCATCCCGAGCGACATCCTCGAAACCCGAATTAAGTCTTCCGGCACGTTTGTCTGGATAGCCCGCAAGCTTTCACCCGAAAAGGCGCAAGCCATCGCGGCGCTGAACCTTCGTGGAATTTACTTTCAAAAGGAAAATCAGCGCTTCTATCCAAAGCGCGAGCTTGCCGCGCACGTCGTAGGCTACGTTGATGTGGATGAAAAGGGGCTCGGCGGAATCGAGTACGAGCTCGACAGCCGGATCCGCGGCAAATCGGAAAAAATCCTAGTGATGTCGGACGCGAAGCGCCGCTGGTTCGACGCGACCGAAGCTTCACGCGATCCCGGAGCCAGCGTCATTCTCACGCTCGATGAGAAAATTCAGTACATCGCCGAGCGCGAGCTTGCCGCGGCCATTGCGAAGACGCACGCCATCGCGGGGACGGTCATCGTACAGAACCCAGCGAACGGGGAACTCCTGGCGGTCGCCAACTGGCCGCGGTTCAATCCCAACGCCGCGGGCGATAGCCCCTCCGAATCGCACATGAACCGCGCGATCAGCGCACTCTACGAGCCCGGCTCCACGTTTAAGCTCATCACACTCGCCGCGGCATTCGAGGAACGCCTTACACGGCCGGACGAAATCTTCGATTGCCAGAACGGCGCGGTCTACATTGCTGGCCACCGCATCCGCGATCACAAGCCATTCGGTTTGCTGACCGTTTCGGACATCCTGGCCAAGTCCAGCGACGTCGGCGCCATCAAGATCGCGCTGCGGCTTGGAGCGCCGAAATTCCACGAATACATCCGCGCGTTCGGTTTCGGCGCGCCCACGGGCGTGGATCTGCCCGGCGAAAGCAAGGGTTTGGTCCGGCGGCTCGAGAGCTGGACGCCCGTCTCGGTCGGCTCGATCTCGATGGGACAGGAAATCGGCGTGACGCCGCTGCAACTGGTCTCCGCGGTTTCCGCGATTGCCAATGGCGGCGTGCTCCAGAAGCCGCGCATCGTGCAGGAACTCCGCCGCGGCGAACAGATCCTGCCGATGGAAGGGCCGCTGGCGCCAGCGGAACCAAAGCGCGTGATTCGCGCGGAGACGGCGGCGACGTTGCGCCGGTTGATGGAAGGCGTTGTGC
>JBGOWC010000052.1:0-8639 GCA_041478415.1 Terriglobia bacterium | reverse complement strand
CGGCGGGCAGGCCGATGGAGGTGAAGATTATCGACCAGAGAGCAATTGCCCACGCGATTTTAGAAACGCGCGAACAGTACGACAAACATTTCGCAGAGATTCGAGCCTACCAGCGCAACGTCTACAACTCGATGGTGAAAGCCTGGGAGCTACTTGGAAAAGTAATCGACCTGAAAACGCCTGAGGCGATGTTACGGCCAGAGCTGCCGAAGCTCGTGCTATCAAGACTTCCCAGCGGGGCAGTCCCGGTGGCGCCGATGTCTGCCCGGCATCCGGTTGTGGGTTCAACTCCCGCGCCCCGCTCCATTTCGACGCCGCGCGCGCCGCGGTCCGTTGAGGGCAACGGCGACCTGACGTCGAAGCAGCAAGCGATTCTGAAGGCGATCGCGGAATTCGAGGCCATCGGCCGCGCGCAGATCTCGAAGTCGTGGATTGCAGCGCGGGCGGGCGCGAGCTATACGTCGAGCAGCTACACGAACAACCTCGGGTTTCTGCGGAGCAACGGCTACATCGTATACCCGGGGCCGGCCCAGGCTGCCTTGACGGAGAAAGGGCGCGCAGCGGCCGGCACGATCGAAGCTCCAGCGAGCTCCAGGGAAATGCTCGAAAGCTGCCTCGCCCTGCTGACGGAGAAACAGCAGGCCATTCTGAAGGCGTTGCATCACGAGCATCCCAAGGCGATCGAAAAAGAAGAGCTCGCGTCGATTGCCGGGGCCTCTTCAGCTTCGAGCTCCTACGGGAACAATCTTGGAGCGCTGCGCTCGGCGGGAATGATCGAATATCCGGCGCCGGGCCAGGCGAAGTGCGCGGACTGGCTGTTCATTGACTGACGCGAGCTGCGAAGACAAAGGAGAAGTCCGTGAGATCCAGAGTGCCGCTGCTGACCTGTGCGTTGCTGCTATTGCTGATCCCCAGCGCCAGCGCGCAGGAACGGGTGAAGGACAAGAAATATTGGCTGGCAGTGAGCGTAGCGGCGGCAGTTGGAGCAGCGGACTTTGCCGTGACGCAGCATTGTCTGAAGAAGTATCCGCCACTGCCCGAGCATCGCATCGGCGACGTGTTCTACGGGCCAACCGCAGGGTGTGTCGAGACGAATCCGCTGTTGGGCAACTATCCCTCGGCGCACAGACAGGCGGCCACGGGCGCAGCGTTCCACGCGGGAGCGGCGTGGGCGGCATACGAGTTGAAGAAACGTCACAAGTGGTATTGGTGGGCTCCGCAGGCCGGCTTGATCGCGGTCCATGCCTACGGGCTGGTGTCTTTCACGCGAGGGCGTTACGGGTATCCGAAGTTACCGGGGAAGCCATGACGGTGCGCTGCACGAATCCGAATTGCGATTACCGGTTACCTGACGGTGCGGCCCTTTGCTTTCCGCTGGTTTGCCCGAAATGTGGCGGCACTAGCTTTGGAGGAACTATTGCCGCGACGCAAAGCTGTTCTGCAATGGCGAGCGGGATGGCAGCGGCGCTTCCATTCCAGCACCTCTATACCGAAGAGGCAGTGCGCGAGCGCCTGCCCAAGCCGGAGGTGAAAAACCAACGTGAGTGGTCCCGTCGTGCATGGGGCCTCCAGGTCTTGAATACCTCGGACCCAATGAACCCAGCCGAAAATCCCTTTGTCGCAGCTTCAGAACGCAAAGCCAACGAGCGAAGCTTGGGGCCAGTGGCCGCGCTTGGAAAGGGGAGCGATGAGCCCAAGTAGCGCGGCGGTTTCGACTTCCGAGATCTCGGTGAGCACGGCGGCGCGGATCGCGAAATGCTCCCCGGACACCGTGCTGCGCTGGATCGAGGAAGGCGCGATCGAGGCGCGGAGGATCTCGCCGCGCGGCTGGTGGAAGATCCAACACGACTCCCTGCTTCGCTATCTGAAGCGTTTCTCCGGAAAAGCGGAGCCGGAAAATACCGCAAACTCCGCACGTTTTTCCCGCATAGCGCATAGATTCTGAGAGAAGGCTCCAAAAGGAGGAGAGAAATGTACGTTTCAGCGAAACAGTTGCTCGCAGAAGTGGGCGAAGGCAAATGGGTCGAGGTCTCGCCCGAGGAGGAGAAGGCCATCATCGAATCGATACCCGGCGAAAACTTGCTGCGCGCGAACAGCAGGAACTCGCACAGCGGGTTGCGGCACTACAGCGATCGCGGCTACATCGTCGTGCATGACATGGGCGGTGCGGCCGAACGGCATCCGCTGGATCCCATCCAGTAATCTCGGCGGGAGCGGGCAGCAGATCAGGATCAGTAAAATTCAAAATTTGAGGTGATGAAAGATGGCAAGACGATTCACAACACCAGGAACGATCGCCGCAGTCTCCTCGGCGTTCAAGACATGCGTGGTCATGGCCGGGGTGGCGACATCACGCCCCAAGATCTTCTCGTTTGTCCTGTCCACCCTGGGCGCGGCCGCAGACGGCGTGCTGGAGTGGATCCTGCAACGCTTCACGGTCGCGGGCACTACGACCGCGGTGACGCCGCGAAACATCGACGCCACCGACCCATCAGTCGCCGGCGCGGTCTGCGGCTCGAACGCTACGGCCGAGCCTACCTACACCGCGAACTCCTCGCTGTTCGATGAAGGTATCAACCAGCGCGCGACGTATACGTGGAATCCGTGGACGGAGGGCGCGCAGCTCGTGGCCCCGGCCACTGCGGCGAGCGGCGTCGGCATCGCGTGCCTGTCGTCGGTCGCCCCAGCCTATACGGGCGTCGGCGCTGTTCAACTTTTCCACGAAGAGTAAATCGCGTTGGAAGCTAGCTACCAGAGGAAGGCTGAGGGCGTCGCGTCAGTCACGATGCCCTATGGCGAGCAGACCTTCACTAAGACGTATACGTGCGGGCACTGCAGCCGGATTGGCATCGTGGATCCGGAGAGCGCGCCGAACACGATGGTGCTGAGGGTTTCGCAACCACCTGCCGTGTGCCATCGCTGCTGGTGGCTGGTCTGCCGGCAATGTCACGCGAAGGGAAGTTGCACGCCCTGGGAAGAAAGTTTGGCGGCGATCGAAGCGCGAGATCGTTTCCTTCGGTCCGCTGGAATTTCAGAATAGCCGGAGGAATAGAGTGAACCTCGTACAGCGCCTTGCCTGCGATGGCATGTCAGTGCCAATCCCCGCCTTCCTCGGAGACCTCCAATCGGCGAAGAGCCGCAATCCGGCGTTTGCCCTGTCACTAAGCGAAGAAATTAAAATTCTCATGCGGAAACAATATCTCCGCGTGCCAACTCGCGATTCCTTCAAGGGCTGCCTCTCTGTTGCTCGCGGATTTTGGACGCGCTACGAATGCGTGAACCGCGCATTCGATCCGGACGATCCCGTTTATTCCATTGTCAACGCCGGGACGGCATTATCCACGAGCGCCGACAACCTCACCTTTGAAGCCGCCTCCGCGGGGCAGGGACGCATCCTGGAGCTGATCATCGGCGGCGAGGCGACGGCGAGCGCGGTCAATCGCCTCGCCGTGCAGCGCGCGGGGACGAGCATCACGGGGAACACGGCCATCACGCCGGAGAAATTCAACTCGCGATCCGCGGCGGCTGCAGGCACCTACGGCAAGGCGGGCACGCAGGCGCTTGTCGGGAACCCCATGCTCTCGCTGGCATTCAATGCCTTCGGCGGCGTGATTCGCTGGGTCGCGGCGCCCGGCGAGGAAATGTACTACGTCAACAGCGAAGTGATCAGCATCCGGTCCGCATCGGGAACGAGCCTGGTTAGCTCGACCGGCATCTTTGAAGAGCTCTGATGTATACGATTTCAGCGGACAATCTCACGACGCCGGGCAATGAGATAGCACTGAGCATCACGCCCAACGCCAGCGTCGGCTGCTCTATCAAAGAGTATTTCGCCACAACGTATGACACAGGCTCAACATTCGTAGGGAGTCTGACGATTGCCTACGCGACGGTTGGGGGTGCCACTCCCACGAACAAGACAGCTGAAAAAATCAATTCTCGTTCGAGCGCTGCGCTCTCGACGACGGCAGTGAACTGGACGTCGAGCACCCAAGCGAAATCCGGAAACGACCTGGTATGGTTTGTCCAGAGATTCAATTCGGAGGTCTTGCAGAATTTTTGGAGGCCCCCCAATCCGCGCAATCCCATCGTCATTCAGCCTTCGGCGAATCCCATCACCTGCTGGGATAAAGACAACGGCACGACGAACTGCGCGCGCTGGTTCATCTTCAACGAAACGCAGCAGGTCAAATCGCGGCGGGAAACCACGCGGAGCCGAGTGCGCGGGTTCAGCCACTTCTACGCCGATCAGCTTTTCCTTCAGAGTTCTGGTGCGACCAACAAGCCCGGCAGAAGCATCAGCCCGGCCTACGCAAATTTCGTGAACAGGTCGGATTGGCCGGATGGGTCTGAGCCGACTCTCATCTGGAATATCAACCTCTATGGGGCGGCAGCTGCCGCTCTGCTTGACAATCTGGATTTCATCGTCGGCAACCCCGCGCCGGCGAGCTTCCAGCCGAACACGGTGAGCTACTAGATGCCGAGGCATTATCAACCCTTCGTTTCGCAAATCGCGCCGACGCTGGCGCTTCTGCCGCGTCTCTCGCAACTGGCGGAGCCCGGCAGCAAGGCGCTGGCGCAGAACTATACCCGCGCCGATTCCTTTGCGGCGCCGATGGGCGTAATCGCTGCGGCCGTGGTTGTCAGCTTGGCTGGCCTGATGCCAACTGCCGCCCCTGCGGCCGTCGCTGCGCGTTACGCGCGTACTCCATCGTTTATCAGCCAAGAGCAGCCCACGCTCGCGATGCTGCCACGCATCGTTGCGGGCGTGGCGGAACCGGCCCCGAATGCGCAACCGCAAAAATATACCCTCTCGAATATTGCCGGGCCTGAGAAGTCGCTGGCGTTCGTCGCTGCTCCCAGTGCGGTCTCCTGGACGGCGACGCTCGGAGCTCCGGCGCAACCGCAGAGATACGCGCAGATCGACGTGGCGCGCCAGGTGCAGCCGACGCTCGCGATGCTGCCGCGAATCGTTGCGGGAGTTGCGGAACCAGGACCGGGTTGCCAGCCGCTCAAATACGATCGCGGAAGCTACGCCGCCCCGGACAAATTCAATATCAGCGTTCCCGCGGTGGTGTTCGAGCCGGCATGGTTCACGACGGACGGCAAGGCCGAAATCGCGCTCTCATACGCGCGCGGTGAGCTCAGCGCGCCGCCAATAGCGCCAATAGTTTCGCCGTTCACATCCTCGAGTTGGCGGCAGCCGGATCCGCTGCCGATGGTGCAGCCGCGATTTATTCCTGCGGATGTTTTTACCATGCCCGCGAAGGCGCTCCCGCCAGCGTTGGTCACGCTGAGCCATTGGACGCCGACGATCGGGCAGAACGCGCAGCCACTCGATTACGATCGCGGATCGTTTATCGCGCCGGATAAATCCGCAAGCACTGCCCCCGCAATCTTGTTCGTGGCGAGCTGGGCGCAGCGCGAGCCACTGCCGACGGTTCCTTCCAGGTTTACACAAGCGCCAAGTTTTATGGCGCCGGAGAAAGCGTTGGCGGCCGCCGGCGCTACGCCGTCGATTGCGGCGTGGATCTCAACCATGGGAGCGCCGGCAATCAAATCCAGAACGTGGCCAACGGAAACGTTCAGCTCACCAGCGAAGGCTATCCCCGCCGTCGTTGCGCCATCGTGGACCTCGGCTTGGTCTCCAAATCCCGTCAGGCCGATTATCAATCGCTTCTGGCAACCCGAAGGGTTCAACAAACCAGTTTTCATCAGTCAACTGCCGGGCCCGTTCGTGGCGTGCGAGAAGAGTTTCGCCGTCGTGCAATCACTGGCGGCGAGCCAGGCAAGCGTGATCAGCGGTTTGGCGGCCAAGGCCGGGGCAACGATTCACTCGCTGGCGGCGAGCCGGGGGACCACGATCAGCGGACTGGCCGCGAAAGGTTCGGCGACGATTTCGTCCCTGGGCATCACGAGGTTTGAAATTATTTGCACGGACTGACGAGATGATCTACATACTGAATCCACTGAACAATCAATCCCCGACGATCTACGGGCTTTTCGATGGCAACACCGGGAAGCTGCCCGACGGAATCACAACGAATCCGACCCCGACGTACATCAACAACGGGACGGGCACGGTGAAGGTTTACGACCCCAGCGGCGCGCTCGTGGTGATCGGGCCGGCAGGGGCCACTTCCACAGATGCCATTTATGTCGCCGGAACGAACGGCAATTATCGTTTCTTGATCACCAGCGTCTTCAATCCGCCGCTGGGAACGGGCTACAGGGTCATGATCGACCTGACGGCCGCGGGCGGGTTCGTAGGGCACTGGGACTTTCCGGCCGTGGTGGAAGTCAGGAAAACGCTGGCGCCGTGAGAGCAAATCTCACGACACCAGGCGGGGAGCCGCCGGTCGCGATCGTGAAAGTGAGGAAGCTATGAAGAATCTAAGACTATTGATTATCCTCTTGTTTTTGCCGGGGGCGGCGAGCGCGACGATCAGCGTCTCGCCGCGCTGCGTGAGCGGTTCCACGACGAGCGGGAATTCGCTCGCGTGTTCTTTTCCCGGCAGCACCACGCCGGGGAACCTGATCGCCATTCAGATCGCGCGGGATTCCGCGACGGATACGGTGGTGAGCGTGTCCGACGGCGGAGCAAACACTTTCGCCGCCACGCCGGGATCGCCCTGCACGAAAGCAACTGGCTCGCCAACGAGACGCACTTGGGTCTATTACGCGAAAAACGCGACGGGGATTGTGAATCCGACGTGGACGGTGCTATTCGGGAGCACCAGCACCAATTACCGCAAGATCGTCGTATCGGAAATTTCCGGCGTCAGCGGCCTCGCGCCGCTCGACAAAGAGACATGTGCGAATTCCGGCACAGCCAGCCTGGCCGATCCCGGCAGCGCGCCGCTATCTTTCAGCAACGAGGCCATCCTCGAGGATAGCATCGTCAGCGCCACGAACGGGGTCGGAGCGACGTTCAGCTCGCTCGGATTCAACAGTGGGAATCAAGCGCAATTCAAGATCGTGACGAACGGGACCTGGGGGGCCTCCGCATTTGCGACCGCGCAATCGAGCTGGATCGCGAGCGCGGTCACATTCACCGACGGTGTTCCATCGAGCGTCTCGCCCGGGCTAATCACCACGGCTTCGGGAGAAGTCTTGACCGCGCAGGATTTCGGCGCGCTTGCCGTGGGAGCCACGAAGCAGATCAATCTCACCGTGATTGCCGCCCCGGGAATGACCGTCGGCGGCCTGCAGTATGGCGTGTTCGCGCCGCAGAAGGGCGACTTCGCCATCCTGCTGCCGATCGGGAACGACCTGCCGATCACTGTCGGCGCGAATACGTCGTTCTCCATCCTCGTGGAGTTTCGACCGAAGACGGCCGGTGTTCATGCCGCGGAGCTCGAGATCACTCTGGGCAATACGTTTCTCACGCGAATTCCGCTGACAGGGACGGCGCAGTGACGCCACGGAAGAGCGACGCCGAAGTGAGAAAAGGCTCATGACGCTGACGAAGACGGAGCGGCGCGTTATGGATCTGATTCTCGCGGGGCAGCAGCACAAGGAGATTGCGGACAGCATCGGGCGCTCCGTGCGCACCGCGAAATTCCATGCGGGGAACCTCTACGTCAAGCACGGGGTCACCTCGCGCGAGGAGCTGATCCGGCTGAAGCAGTCGGGCGGATCGAAGCTCGAATGGGACAAGCTCCTGGACCAGGAAAAGCGCGCCGCGGTGCTGAGCGTTTTGAACACGCGAGCCGAGATCGGCCGGCAAATGGGAGTCTCCGAATCGAAAGTCGGCACGCTGCTCACGCACGTTTACCGGATCCTGGGCGTGAGGCACGAGAAGGGCCTGGCGGCGTACCTGGGGAGGCATGGACTGCTCTCCGCGGGAGCGGACCCGGTGGAGCTGCGGCTCGTAAAGAGGATGGCGTAGGCGGAGGCCGGAAGGAGGCAGAGGATGAGTCCCCGAATCGTCTGCGGATGCGGTTGTGGGAAGACGTTCTGGCCGCGAGGCAATAAGAAGTTCCTGAACGAGGCCCACCGGAACCAATTTTGGCTGTCCCGGCATCCGCGTAGGATGCCTCACGGACGCGCAGGGAAGGCGGCAAAACCGTTGCCAACGGTTTCCAAGAGGGTGAGGTGCAGGCGGTACGTCGAAGTCGGCTCTGTGCGAAAAGGGCTGGAGGCGATTGTCAGGCAGAATCCGGGGGTCTTTTTGCGGCTGGCGGCGGCGATTCCCAAAGCGGGACAGAAGGCTGCGGCTTGACGGCGAGTCCTATCACCGGGCGGCAGATGAAGCGGCTGCAGACGCTGTGGGGGCTTTTCTGGAAGCATGTGGCCAAGGGCGGGAACCTGGACGGGCACATCGGGCCTTCCTTTATAAGGCTCACGGAACGCTCGGCGCGGCTCGCGTGGATTGGCGGCCAACTCGGCCGGCAGCTTGGGAGCTGCAAGGACCTGAGCCGACAGGAGGCGGAGAAGGCGATCGACGCCCTGCAGGCGCATCTGCCAAAGGAATACGTGCACCGCCGGCCGGACCGCGGCTACGCGCGGGATCTGGGAACGGCGGGACGGCGCGGGGTGAACGCGAGAACAGTGCGGCCGCCCGATCCTGGGCAGATCGCGCGGATCGAGCAGTTCCGCGCGGACCTCGGCTGGAGCCTGGAGAGGTTCGAAGCGTG